>NZ_JBFTIS010000004.1:0-212527 GCF_056395005.1 Stenotrophomonas sp. 10N36
TGATACATGCACCGCGCCATGCGCGATGCAGCCGACCAACGGTCGGCTCTACCGAGATGATGGGTGCCCTCAGGCAACAGCAGCCGACCAACGGTCGGCTCTACCGGGATGATGGGTTCCCTCGGGCAAGAGCAGCCGACCAACGGTCGGCTCTACCTCGATGAGGGGCGTCCTCGGTCGTCGTGCGGCGCGATGATTGGCGCCCTCAGTCCTCGTCCACCGCCGGCAATGCCACCGGCGGTGCGGTGTTGGCGCGGCGCTGCTCTTCGTGCGTGCGGAACGCCTGGTGGATGTGCTTGCGCAACTCGTCGTCGTTCCACGGCTTGGTCAGGAACCGGTAGATCGCGCCGCGGTTGATCGCGTCGGTGACCGTGTTCAAGTCGGTGTAGCCCGACAGCACCAGCCGGATCGTGTCCGGGTACAGCATTTTCACCCGGCCCAGGAACTCGGTGCCGCTCATGTCGCTCATGCGCTGATCGGACAGGATCACCTGCACGTCGTTGATGGCCAGCAGGTCGAACGCATCGCGTACGTTGCCAGCCGCCAGGATCCGGTAGCCGTCGCGACGGAACAGCCGCACCAGCGAGCGCAGCACGTTCTCTTCGTCGTCCAGCAACAGCAGCGTGCGGTCGGGGCGGGTCTCGGCGAAGGCTTCCGGGCGCAGGTAGCGGCGGCGCAGGGTCATGCCCGCCGCGTCGGCCGACATCGGCTCGCCGAACAGGTAGCCCTGGAATACGTCGCAGTCGTTGCGCCGCAGGAAGCCCAGCTGCGCCTGCGATTCCACGCCGTTGGCGATCACCGTCATGCCCAGCTGGTGGCCCATGGCGATAATGGCGCGCGCGATGGCCGCCTCGCGGTTGCCGGCCGGTGCGCTCTTGATGAAGCTGCGGTCGATCTTCAGCTTGTCCACCGGGTAGCGCACCAAGGCGCTGAGGCTGGAATCGCCGGTGCCGAAGTTGTCCAGGCTCAGGCTGATCCCTTCGTTGCGCAGGTTGACCAGGGTTTCATGCACGAAATTGACGTTGTTGGTCAACGCGCTTTCGTTGATCTCCAGGGTCAGCATCTGCGCCGGGACGCCGGCGGCCTGCAGCACCGACATCACTTCGGCGAAGAAGTTCGGGCGCAGCAGCTGCAGGGTGGACACGTTGACGGCGATGGTGAAATCGTCGAAGCCCTGGTCGCGCCACAGCTTGGCCTGCTTCAGCGCGCCTTCCAGCACCCACGTGCCGATCTGCACGATGATGCCCAGCCGCTCGGCGGTGCGCATGAAGCGCTCCGGCACCAGCATGCCCAGCGTGGGCGACTGCCAGCGCAGCAAGGCCTCCATGCCCACCACGTGGCCGTCGCGCGCGCTCACCAGCGGCTGGTAGCGCAGCTTCAACTCGCCATTGGGAATGGCGTCCACGATCTGGCGCGCGATGATGCTTTCGCTGTGCGCACTGGAGGGCGTGTCCACGGCGTGGATGCGGACCGCGTTGCCGCCTTCGCGGGCGGCCTGGTGCAGGGCGTCTTCGGCGTGGTCAAGCAGGCGCGAGGTGCCGGTGGCATGTTCCGGGCACAGGCTCACGCCCAGCTTGCCGGTCATGAACAGCGTGTACGGCAGCACCGACAACGGCAGTTCCAGCTGCTGGCGGATTTCCTCGGCCAGGTCTTCCGGCAACGGCACCCCGGCACTGCGCGGCACCGCAATCAGGAACTCGTCGCTGCCATGCCGCCACAATTTGCCGCGGCCGCGCAGGTGGTGCTGCAGGCGTTGGGCCACCAGCACCAGTGCTTGGTCGCCGACTTCGGCACTCATGTTCTCGTTGACCGACGCGAAATGGTCGATGTCCACGTGCATCAGCATCAGCGGCGTGCCACCGGAGGCGGCCTCGGTGACCATCGCCTGCAGCTCGGGATTGCCCGCACCCAGGCGCGGCGGTGCGTCCTCGATGCTGACCAGGGGCAGGGAAGGGTTCCACATGTTCAGTGTTCCAGTGTATCGGGAGTGGCCGCAGCGCTGCTGCGATACGGCAGGTACAGGTCGATCAGGGTGCCGGCGCCGTGCGCCGATTCGATGCGCAGGGTGCCGCCCACGCTCTGCGCGCGTTCGCGCATCACGATCAGCCCCAGCCCGCGCGGGCCTTCCGGGTCGAAGCCTTCGCCATCGTCGCGCACCTGCAGGTGCAGGCCGCTGTCGCCCACGTCATGCAGCTGCAGGCTTACCTGGCTGGCGCGCGCGTGGCGCAGCACGTTGGTCAGGCTTTCCTGGGCGATGCGGAAACAGGCCTGCTCGATATCGCCCTGCGGGCGTCGCGGCAGCGCCTGGATGTCGGCCAGCAGTTCGATCGCCGCCGAGCGGAACAACATGCCGGCCTGCCAGCGCAGCGCGGCTTCCAGCCCCAGCGCGTCCAGCTGCGGCGGGCGCAGCAGCGTGGAAATGTCGCGCAGCTTGCCCACGGTGGCGTCGGCCAGCTGGATGATCTGCTCCAGGTCTTCGCCGCGGCGCGTGTCATCGGCCTCGTCCTGTGCGGCGTACGCCGACAGCTTCATCGCGGTGATCGCCTGGCCGATGTCATCATGCAGGTCGCGCGAGATCGCGCGGCGCTCATCTTCCTGCAGCGAGAACAACCGCCCGGCCATCGCCTGCAACTCGCGGTTGCTGGTTTCCAGGGCTTCGCGGATCCGCTCGGGTTCGCTGAGGTCGCGCACGATCAACAGCTTGCAGTTGCGTCCGCCATAACGCACATCACCCACGGCCAGTCCGGCCTGGAAGCGCTCCCGGTCCAGCCGACGCATGCCGATCACTTCACCGGCGCCGGTGCTCGGCAGCGGGATCGGCGCAAACAACTGCGCCCGCACCCGCGCCAGATCACCGGCGTCCACCAGCGCCGACAGCGGCTCGCCCAGCAGCGTGTGCTGGCCATAGCCGAACTGGGCGGCCGCGCAGGCGTTGGCATACAGCACGTATTCGTCGGACAGGATCACCACCCCATCGGGCAGCACCCGCACCAGCTCGCGGAACTGCTCTTCGCGCTCGCGCAGCAGGCGGCGCGACTGCTCGCGCTCGGTGACATCCTGCAGGGTGCCCAGCACGCGCGGCCGGCCGGCGTCGTCGTGCCCGCTTTCGGCGCGCAGGTGCACCATCAGCGCACGCCCGTCCATCGCCAGCAGCGGCAGCAGCACGTCGATCTGCACCTGCTCGCCGGTCATGTCCTGCAGCAACTGTTCGCTCAACGCGGCCGTGGCCGGGTCGGCCGGCACCAGCAGTTCCTCGAAGCGATGCCAGCGGCGCGCTTCCGGCGGGCGGCGGCCCAGCAGGTGGTAGACCTGGTTGGAATAGCGGCCCAGCCCGGTGGCCGGGTCCACTTCCCACGCGCCGATGCGGGCCATTTCGTGCGCTTCCTCAACCCGGGCCAGGGCCATGTCACGGCGGCGCAGGGCCTGGGTTTCGCTGGTGCGGTCGATGGCGATCAGCAGCCGGGCAGGCCGCCCGCCGTAATTGATGGCGTTGCTGCGCATTTCCATGCGCCGGCGGCTGCCGTCACGCAGTTGCAGGTCGGCCGTCAATACACACAGTTCGCCGGGCTCGGCGCGGATCTCCGCCAGCTTGGCGGCCAGCTGGGTCTCTTCGCCGGGGGGCCACAGCGCGCTGATCGGCATGGCCATGAACGCCTCGCGGTCCCAGCCAAACAGGCTGCTGGCGGCCGGGTTCACATCCAGGATCGCCAGGGATTCCAGGTCGTAGACCAGGATCGGCCCGGGGTTGCCCTGGAACATCTGTCGATGGCGGGCTTCGGAGCTTTCCAGCTGCGAATGGGCGTGCAACACATGCTGGGCCAGCGGTCGCAGCAGCAGATAGATCAGCCCGGCGCTGGCCACCACGAAAAAGGTGCCCTTGGCGGTCTGCCACCGCGCCGCGGTGGCCATGTCGCCGGCCAGCACCTGCACCGCGGCATCGCTGCTCAGGATCCACACCAGCGCCAGCACCAGGTAACCGGCCACCACCCGCCAGCGGTCGCGGCGCAGGGCCTGGGCGAGCGGGCGTTCGGGGGCGGTGGGGTGGGGCAGGCCGGAGGGAACGACAGGCATGGACGGGTCGGGGACCTTCGGGGCGGGCGAACTGCATCTTAGTGGGTGTCATGCCATTTGGGGGTGCACGCCGCGCACCGCTCAATAATTGGCGAAATCCGCCGCTAACGATTGCGTTCCCGGTCGTCGGGTGCGTTATCGGAGTCTTACCGCGTGGACCAAGGGATTATCGCGAGTCTGCTGCAGCACCCATTGGCGTCGGCCTTGGTCATCCTCGACCGGGCCGGGCGGCCGCTGGCGGCCAACCCGGTCGCGCGCGAGCTTGGGCTGCCGGCAACCGTGGCGGCCTATGGCGAGCTGCTGGAAGACCTGCGCCTGCTGGCGGCTGATGGAGGCCTGGTGCCCTGCCAGCTGCCCGGCGGGCCGCGCGGTCGCCTGGATGGTTGGCTGCGGGCCGTGCACGACCCGGACGGCAACCTGCTGGCGTTCACCCTGAGCGTGCCCGAGCCGGTGGCCAGCTACGCCGGCAGCCGCTGGGAGCTGGCCCTGGACCACGCCGGCCACGGCCTGTGGGACTGGGACCTGCCCAGCGATGCCGTGATCCGGTCACGGCGCTGGGACGACCAGCCGGTGCCGGCCGAAGAAGTCACCCGGGGCGATGTCACCGCCGCCTTGCTCGCCCCGGTCCACCCGGATGACCAGCCGGCCGTGCGCGCCGCCCTCGACGCGCACCTGCGCGGCGACGGCGAGGTGTACGCCGCCCAATACCGACTGCGCCACCCTGACGGGGACTGGCGCTGGGTGCTCGACCGTGGCCGGGTGGTGGCGCGCACCGCCGACGGCCAGCCCTTGCGCATGGTGGGCACGCACACCGACATCCAGGCCCAGAAGCAGTTGGAGGCGCAGCTGCTGGAGCAGCAGGTGCACCTGCGCGAGGCCCAGCGCATCGCCAGCATGGGCAGCTGGTCGTGGGACCCGGCCCAGCGCCAGTTCTGGTGGTCGCCGGAGTTCCGCGCCCTGCTGGGCGTGGGCGAAGATCCGCTGAGCGGTCGCCGGCGCTGGTTGCGCCAGCTTGAACCGCGCTCGCGCAGCCTGCTGCGCCACGCCTGGCGGCGCATGCTGCGCGATGGCAAACCGACCACCCTGGAGCTGGAACTGCCGCGCGAGCGCGAAGGCGCGCTGCACCTGCGCCTGTGGATGCAACCCCTGCTGGGCGCCGACGGCCGCATCCAGCGCCTGCTGGGCCAGGTCCAGAACATCACCGAACAGCACCAGACCGACGCGCTGATCCGGTGGCGCACCGAACTGCTCAACCGCGTGTCGGCGCTGGGCCGCATCGGTGGCTGCGAAATCGAAGTGACCACCCGCCACATGCAGTGGACCGAGGAGTGCTACCGCATCCACGGCCTGCGCAAGGAGCCGATCAGCCTGGACCAGGCGCTGGCCCTGTACACCCAGGACTCGCGCAATGCCTTCGAGGCGGCGCTGGAGCGTATCGCCGACGGCGGCCTGCCCGAGCAGCTGGACCTGTGCTTCTACCGCCAGTCCGGGCTGCGCATCTGGGTGCAGGTGCTGATCGAACTGGACCGCCGCGATGGCCTGCCGACCCGCTTCGTGGTGCTGTTCCGTGACATCACCCGCGAGCGCGAAGCCAACGAGCGCATCGAATTGCTGGCCCACTACGACCTGCTTACCGGCCTGCCCAACCGCATGCTGCTGCGCGAGCAGACCGCCGATGCCATCGAAGAGGCGCGTGACCGTGGCGCGCCGCTGGCGATGCTGTTCATCGACCTGGATGGCTTCAAGACCATCAACGACACCTTCGGCCACGCCACCGGCGATGCGCTGCTGAAGGCGGCGGCCAGCCGCCTGCACCAGAACCTGCGAAACGCCGACCTGTTCGGCCGTTTCAGCGGCGACGAGTTCATCGTGGTGCTGCGTGACCTGGCCGACCCCGAGGACGCCGGCCATGTGGCGCGCAAGCTGATCGCTTCGCTGGCCGAACCGCTGCAGCGCGGCGAGACTACGCTGAAGGTGGGCGCCAGCGTGGGCATCGCCATGCTTGATCAGAGCCACCACGACTTTGAATCGCTGCTGCGCGCGGCCGACGCGGCGATGTACGCCGCCAAGGAAGCGGGGCGCAACACCTACCAGTATTACAGCCAGGACGCGCTGGCCAAGATCCAGCGCAAGCTGGAGATCGAGCACGCGCTGCTCGGCGCAATCGACCGCGAAGAGTTCACCCTGGCGTACCAGCCGCTGCTGCATGCCGAGAATGATCAGCCACCGGCGATCGAAGCCCTGCTGCGCTGGCATCGGCCCGGTATCGGTTACTGCAGCCCGGCCGAGTTCATTCCGATCGCCGAAAAATGCGGTGAGATCGTCCGCATCGGCGACTGGGTGCTGGCCGAGGCCTGCCGCCAGGCCGCCGCCTGGGATGCGGCCGGCCTGGCGTTCGACCGCGTGGCGGTCAACGTCTCGGCGGTGCAGCTGCGCGACCGCGGCTTCGCCGAACGTGTGATCGACATCTGCCATGCGCACGGCTGGCCGCCGCAGCGGCTGGAGCTGGAGTTGACCGAGTCTGCGTTGATCCGGGACACCGACGTCCTGCGCCACTGCTTCGACGTGCTTGAACGCCACGGCGTGCCGTTGGCAGTGGATGACTTCGGCACCGGCTTCTCCAACCTGCATTACCTCAACCGCTTCCCGGTGGGCCGCCTGAAGATCGACCGCAGTTTCGTGCAGGGGATGCTGCACGACACCGGCACGGCCGAAGTCACCCAGGCCATCGTCCACCTGGGCCATGCGCTGGGCATGAAGGTTGTCGCCGAGGGTGTGGAAACCGAGCAGGAAGAAGCCATGCTGCGCCGCCAGGGCTGCGACGAAATCCAGGGTTACCTGTATTCGCGCCCGCTCACCCCGCGCGACCTGGCCCAGTGGCTGAAGACCGGCGGCACCCGCATCGCGCCGCGCGAAGCGCTGGTCGCGCTGACCCACGCCATCTGATCGCGCGCGATCCCGCAACGTGCGCGGGGTTCTGTTGGCCGCGCACCGCCGATCCGCGCGACCTGATCGCCCGCGATCCCTCACCATGCGCGGCGTTCCGTTGGTCACGCACATTTGGCGGGTAGAGCCGACCGTCGGTCGGCTCTACGTTTGTAGATGGCCTTACCCCAGCAGCCCCGGCATCTCCGCCACCGCGTCACCGACCCGCGCAATTTGATCGCACGCGCCCCCCGGTAGAGCCGACCGTCGGTCGGCTGCTCCCGGTGCAGCCGACCAACGGTCGGCTCTACCAGAGAGGGTGGCTTGACGCGGTCTCATCACGCGCCGGCTTCCGGCCCCGAAACGATCATCAGCAGGTCCAGGAACACCAACATCGTCAGTGCGCGCGTCCGGCCGGGGTCCGTGTCGTCAACGGTCAGCGCGCGTGCACTCTGTCCGGACCTGTGCAGCAACGTGCCAGCGGGCAGTCCACGCCATGGGGCCTCCAGCACGAGATAGTCCTGCACATCCTCGGCCCCGTCATCTTCGATGAGGATCGCAGGGGGGCCGTCATCGAGCTGCACCGAGGAAACCTCAACGTTCGCATCGACACTGCCGGCGTCCGCGTCATCAAGGTCCTCCAGTGCGGCATACGGCTGCTGGAAGTCGCCCGTTTCATCCAGGGTGCGCCGGAGAATGTTCAGTTCCATGGGCTCAAGAAGCCACGGCTCGGCACCGGCGGGTAGGGGCTTCAGGTCAATCGAGAGGTGTGGCGTGAATTCAGCCATGGGGAAGCAACTCGTCTCAGGGGGAGCCGATGTTGGAAAAGTCCCGGGGCTGTGTCGATGCAACTTGTTGTAAAGCGCGTGTTTGCCTGGGGGATTGCCTGCCGGTGCAGCCGACCAACGGTCGGCTCTACGCTTGCGGGGTTCCGTGTGGGTGGTGTCCCCGGGGCTGCGGCCATGCCCCCGGCCCACGCGATCTGATCGCGCGCGATCGCTCAACGTTCGCGCGGGTTCCATTGGCCGCACACTCTTGGCGGGTAGAGCCGACCGTTGGTCGGCTGCTCCCGGTGCAGCCGACCAACGGTCGGCTCTACCGCGGATCGCGTGGGTGCGCTTACCCCTGCGGGCCCGGAATCTCCCCTGCCGTGTCGCCTTCGTAGGTCTGCACGGAGATGCGGTAGATGTCGGTCCAGCCAGCGTCGGGGCCAGGGCCCAACCGGTGTCGCCCTCCGAACATGTAGAGCGTTTCGCCCAATGACATGTGGCCGATCAGGTGTTGCGCGGCACTGCTGACCTGGAACTGGTGCAGGAACACCATCGGTTGCCCCTGGTGGTACAACCAGGCCGGCTCACCCACCCACTTCGGCTTGGCATCCATGCAGGGAAAGGCGTTTGCCAGCCGGGTGGCCAGCCATTTCTTGCGCGGCTTGGGTGCGCCCTGTTCCAGGTACTCGCGATAGAGCTGCTGGGCGAAATCTTCGGCGCCATCGGCTTCCATCGAGGCGGCATGCCGCTCCGCCGCCGCCATCGCTTCGCCCCAGAAAAGATGGAAATCTGTCAGTTCGGCCATGCTGTTCCTTGTGGATGCCGACACCCTTGCAGGCCGGCGCAGCAACAGAGGATACCCCCCGTGGCAAATCCGGATCGACGGCTGATAGACTGCGGCGCCTCAGACAATTATGGGGCGGGGCGCACAAACGTCGCCGGCCAACACCCGATGCCACAACTATCGGCCGTCGGCAGGCATTCAACCGCTACCGCAGCGCCATCCCATCCACGGCGCGTGCGTCCAGCTCCGGACATCGATTGAACACCGCGAACCGGTGCAGCGCCTTGCGCAGTGCCGGCAGGAAGTGATCGCGATCCAGATCGTCGCGCTCCACGTGCAGGCGTATCACCTCCAGCCGCTGCTCGCTACGGTGCGCCTTGCAGTCCACCCGGCCCACCACCTGGTCTGCGTACAGCACGGGCAGACAGAAGTAGCCATGCACGCGCTTGCCCGCCGGCACATAGCACTCGACCCGGTAGTCGAAGGCGAACAGGGCGCTCAGGCGGTCCCGGTGGATGACCAGGTTGTCGAACGGGGACAGGATCTTCACCTCGCGACGCAGCCGCATCGGACGGTCCAGCGCTGCCACGTCGACGTAGGTGGTCACCTCGTCGTTGCCCTTGCACACGCTCACCTGACCCGCATCGACCCGTTCGTCGACCACTGCGCGCATCGCATCGCGCAGGTCCTTTCCGGCCTGCAGGTGCAGCAGCTGTTTCAGGGTGAACACGCCGTGTGACCGTCGCGTAGTCTCGAACAGATAGGTCGCGTACTCACCCAGCGTGGGAACACGCAGATCGACGTCGTCGGGCAGGCAGCGCTCGGCCAGGTCGTAGGATTTCTCCATGCCGTTGCGCTCGCACACCATCAGGTCGCCGCGCATGAACAGCGTCTCGAAGGCGCGCCGGCCGGGCCCCTGGTTCCACCAGCTGCCGGCTTCCTTGGTGCCCGGGTCCAGGTGGCGCATCCGCATCGGGCCGTCGGTGCGGATCCGCGCCAGGATCTGCTTCATCAGCTGCGGGTCGCCGCCACGGAAATAGCGGCTTTCTCCCGTCCGTATCGCGTGCATCCGGCGCAGCGCGTAGCGGTAATCGCACATCGGAAGATAGGCAGCCGCGTGATACCAGTACTCGAAAATCTGCCGCTCGCCGACCAGGCGGTTCAAGTGCGCCGGGTCGTAATCGGGCACCCGATTCCACAGCACGTGGTGATGCGCGCGCTCCACCACCGACAGCGTATCGATCTGCACATAGCCCAGGTGGGCGATGGCGCGGTGGGTGCCCGCCGGGCCTTGGCCGAACGGCGCCCGTGACGCCAGCCCCTGCGCATGCAGTGCCACGCGCCTCAAGCCGGATGTCATGGACGGTGCGGGGAGTACGTCAGGTCCGGGGAAGCGGTCACCACGGCATCGCCACTCAGTCCCAGGTCCCAAGCCAGGCCGATCAACGCCGGGTCCATAACAGACGGGCCCAACGACCCGGAAAGCCCGACCTGTGCCGCCAGTTGCGCCAGTTCCCGCTGCGCCAGCTGCTCAAGCTGGGCCAGCAATGCGCGGCCGCGCAGCGGTTCGGGCGTGCGGGCAGGCGAGGGCGGGTGGTTGCATTCCTCTGGCGCAGCCACTGCCTCGGGCAGGGGGGCGGACGAGGTGAGTGCGGCATGGGGGGTGTTCGTCAACAGCATGGGTCGATCATCTGCAGCCAGGACGGATCTTGCAAGCACAACGGCCCCGGGGAAACCGGGGCCGTTGTGGGCGCCGTTGCCGGCACGGAACATCTGGGTCAGAACAGCTCGACCGCGCCAGCGGCCATGCTCTGCTGGGCAACCGCCTTGTGCGGCGGGCGTTCCCACTCGCTGCGCATTTCACGCAGACGGCTGCCGGTACGCTGCAGGGCGCTGACGACTTCTTCGTCGAACACGCCGCCATTGCGGTGCAGCAGTTCCTGCAGGGCCACCGCTTCGCGGTTGATGGCGGTCAGGCGGTCCAGGTGGGTATGCACCCCGCCCAGCGCCTGGGTGGCGATGTCTTCGAACTGCAGGGCGCGGACCGCTTCGGCCACGCTGCTGTCGATGGCACGGCCACACTCGGAGATTTCGCGCATGCCGTCGCCCAGCGAGGCATTGATCTGGGCCACGTTGTCCAGCATCTGCGCCGCTTCGTGGCGCGCTTCGCGGGAGCGGTCCATGTCGCGCGAGGCCATGTGCGAGACCGTCTCGCGGACCTTGGCGATGGCGTCCTTGGAGCTGTGCGCCAGCTTGCGGATCTGCTCGTTGAACGTGGTGGAGCGCTCGGAGAGGTTACGCACCTCGTCGGCGACCACCGCGAAGCCGCGACCGGCCTCACCGGCACGGGCCGCTTCAATGGCCGCGTTCAGCGCCAGCAGGTTGGTCTGGTCGGCAATCGACTTGACGTCTTCCAGCAGGGCGAAGATGCCATCCAGGTGCTGCGCCATCTGGTCGATGTGCTGCACGGTGTTGCTGCTCTGGCCGCTGACCTGCTCCAGGGCTTCCACCAGCTGTTCCATGCGATGGCTGGCATGCTGGGCGAAGCGGGCGACGTCGACACCGGCACCGCCGTCTTCACCGGCACGGTCGACGATGCGGGCCAATGCCTGGCTTTGCTGGCGCGACTTGCGGTTCATGGCGTCGAAGCTGCCACCCAGGCCGCTGACCGCATGGCGGATCAGATCACGGGCGCGTTCGACTTCGCCGCGGGAGCCGTCCACTTCGTTGGCAACGAAGCTGCGCAGCTCGGTAAGCAGCTGGTCCTGCTCACGCAGGATGCGGGCATGCTCGGGTGACCGCTGGGTCTGGGCCCGGGCGGTCCACCAGGCAAAGCCCAGCCAGCTGAGCGTCATCGTGGTCAGGATGGCCCAGCGCAGCGCGGCGGGCCATTCGAAACCGATGGCGAAAGGAAGAAGCAGGGTCAGGACCAGGGGGGCGGCCAGACGGATGAAGATGCGTGAGTACATGGACGTTCTCGGGAAGTGCACGGTTGAGGTATCGGCCGTACCCCCATTTGCTTTAGTGCTGCACTGCACATTCCATCGAAAAACCTCCCCGCGGTAGCGCCTCCCTACGGGTGGCTGCGGGATCCTCGACCGCCCAACCCAGCCACCCCTGGGGTGGCTCTACCCGCATCCATCAACGGTAGCGCCATCCCACGGGTGGCCGCACGCTGCGCTCGGGGCGCCGTGAGTCAGCGCAGCTGGCGGTCCACCGCTTCGATCATCGCCTTGCGCGAGAACAGGAAGTCCCAGTACTGGCCGCCGGTCTGGCGCCACAGCACCGCCGACCGCACCGCCGCCAGCAGCAGGGCGCGGATCTCGGCCACCACCCCGGCCTGGCCCAGGTAGTGCGGGTTGCCCTGGACCATCACCCGCGGCTTCAGATTGCTGATGGTGTCCGCGTACAGCCCGCCCAGGGCGGCCAGCACGTCCGGGTGGGCGCTGTCGCCCAGCTCGGTGGCCTGGCGCTGGGCGCGCTCGATGCCCTGGCTCACCTTGTCCACCACCGCATGCTCACGCACGAACCGGCGCTCCAGCTGCAGCACGGCCAGCGCCAGCCGGGGCAGGGCGTCGTCCTGGCCCTGGTTGCGGAAGTAGTTGTGCAGCAGGCGCAGCCCCGGGGCCACGTTGGCCGGGCTGCCGTAGATGGCCTGCGGCGTCTCGGCATCGATGCGGAACACGCTGTCTACAGCGGTGCGCACCACGGCCGCTTCGGAGTGGCCGGTTTCGGCGATGCGGCGCACCTGCTGCAGGGCCTGGGCGATGCCGGCCAGTGCAAGAACGCGGTCGTCGACGGAAAAACTCATGCAGCAGATACCTCGAAGGGGGAAGGGGCAGTCCGCAGCCGCTGTTCCAGCGGCGCGTCGGTGGCGGCGATCACCGCGCCACCCAGGCAGACCTCATCGTCATACAACACCAGCGATTGACCGGGGGTGACGGCGCGTTGCGGGCGCGCAAACAGCACCTCCAGGGTGCCATCGTCGCGCACCGTCACCGTGCAGGGTTCATCGGGCTGGCGGTAGCGGGTCTGTGCGGTGCAGTCGAAACGGCGGGCGGGCGGGGCGCCGGCGATCCAGTGGGCGGCCTCGGAATGCAGCCGGGTCGAGAGCAGCCAGGGGCTGTCACGGTCCTGGTCCACATAGAGCACGTTGCTGGCCACGTCCTTGCCCACCACATACCAGGGCGCGGCCGGGCGGCCACGCACGCCGCCGATGTTCAGGCCCTCGCGCTGGCCCAGGGTGAAATAGAACACGCCGGGGTGTTCGGCGATCAGGGCGCCATCCGGGTCGCGGATCTCGCCGGTCTTGGCGGGCAGGTAGCGGCCCAGGAACTCGCGGAAGTCGCGCTCGCCGATGAAGCAGATCCCGGTGGAATCCTTCTTGGCATGGGTGGGCAGCCGCGCGTCGCGGGCGATCCGGCGCAGGTCGTTCTTCTGCAGGTCGCCGATCGGGAACAGGGTGGCCGCCAGTTGTTCCTGGCCCAGCTGGTGCAGGAAGTAACTCTGGTCCTTGCTGCGGTCGGCGCCGCGCAGCAGCGCCCAGCGCCCGCCGACCTGGGCTACGCGGGCGTAGTGGCCGGTGGCGATGCGTTCGGCACCCAGCTCGCGGGCCGCGTCCAGGAAATGCTTGAACTTCACTTCCCGGTTGCACAGCACGTCCGGATTGGGGGTGCGGCCGGCGGCGTATTCGGCCAGGAAGTGCGCGAACACGCCCTCCCAGTATTCGGAGGAGAAATCGCGGAAGTGGAACGGGATGCCCAGCAGGCCGCACACCGCCACTGCGTCGCGGCGGTCGTCCTCGGCCCGGCAGTCGCCGCTGCCGTCGTCGGCCCAGTTCTGCATGAACAGCCCGGCCACCGGCTCGCCCTGCTGGACCAGCCGCCACGCCGCCACCGAGGAGTCCACGCCGCCGGACACGCCGACCATCACCCGGGGGGTACTCATGCGGTTTCCTTCAGCAGCGACAGGGGATGGCGCTGGCCGCCCAGGTAGTCGGCTACGACCTCCCAGACCAGCGGGCTGCGCAGGCGTGCCGCGCTGGCCTGCAGCTCGGCCGGGGTCATCCACAGCGCGCGCAGGATGCCCGTGTCCAGCGGCCGGGCCGGATCGTGCTCGACCGGCGCGGCTGCGAAGGCGAAGCGCAGGAAGGCGGTGCCGTCGGGCGCGGTCCACTGGTAGACGCCGATGAAGGCGCTCAGGCGCACCGTCCAGCCGGTTTCTTCCAGCGTCTCGCGCACCGCTGCGGCGGCCAGGCTTTCGCCCGCCTCCAGGTGCCCGGCCGGCTGGTTGAGCACGTCACGGCCGTCGATACGCTCTTCCACCAGCAACAGGCGCCCGTCACGCACCACGACGGTGGCAACGGTGACATGGGGCGTCCAGCGCGGGTCCTGCACGGCAGTCACCTCAGTATTCGTCCGTCTCGGTCAGCTCGTTTTCCATGGCATCGGCGGTGCGCATGGCGGCATCGATGGCATCGCTCAGCGCGGCCGAACTGGCATTGGCATCCACCTTGACCACGAACATGGCCAGCTGGTCCTGCTTCACCCAGGCGCCCAGCTTGGCGTCCTGCGAGTCTTCCAGCAGGCGGTTGGCCACCGCGGCCGGGAACTGCTTGCCGGGGGAGTTGTAGCCGGGCGACCAGATCTCGCGGATCTTGTGGCTGCCGAACTCTTCCACCGACGAACGCACGAACACCAGCTGGGTACGGTCCTCGCCGGCATCGAAGACCAGCTTGTAGTCGCCGTCCTCGTCGATCTCGTAGGGGTAGTCCAGCTGCTTGAGCACACGGCCGACGGCCTTGTCGGGTTCGGCTGCGTGGGCGCCGAACATCGTGGCGGTCAGCAACAGCGCGGTGACGATCCTTTTCATGAAATCCCTGTGAAAGTGTGGGGTGGATGTGCAGATTGTGAAGGGCGACAGAGGCGGCGTCCAATCCCGCTATAATGTGCGGATGCCCCGCGAGCCCAACCAAGAACCCCACCACGATCACGGCGTCATGCTGGAACCGGCCCGGCCGGAGGTGGCGCCGCCGCCGTTCTACCAGGTGATGCTGCTGAACGATGACTACACCCCGATGGATTTCGTGGTGACCGTCCTGCAGAGCTTCTTTGCCATGGACCTGGACAAGGCCACCCAGGTGATGCTCCACGTCCACACCCGCGGTCGCGGCGTGTGCGGGGTGTTCACCCGTGAGGTTGCCGAGTCCAAGGTGGCCCAGGTCAACGAATTCTCGCGCATGAACCAGCACCCGCTGCTGTGCACGATGGAAAAGACCAGCGGCTAGCCGCCGGCGCGTGCCAGTTGGCGCAACGCCATGGCCGTGACGGCCAGGTCGACGTCGGCGTTGCAGCCATCCTCCAGGAACCACACCGCCGACAGTCCGGCGCTGGCCGCGATCCAGCGCAGCAGGCGCGTGCGCTCCAGCCCCGCCAGCGCGCTGACCTGGTCCACCCGGCGGTCAAAGATGGCCGGCTGGGTGGCCACGTGGATGCCCGGCCCGCACAGATCCGGGTTGCAGAACAGCACGGTGTAGTCGAAGGCGCGGTCGCCAAGCAGGCGCTTGGGGTCGATGGCGAGCCAGCCGCGCGCACCGCCGTCGAGCACGTTGTCATGGTGCAGGTCGCCATGCAGTGGGCGCACCTCGATCTGCGTGTCCAGCAATGCCAATGCCAGTGATCTGCACTGTTCCAGCAATGGCGACAGCGCCACGTTGGGCTCCAGCAGTGCCTGGAACCAGTCCTGCAGTGGCACCAGCCCCTCCGGCACCGTGCTGCGCGGGCGGTGGAGGCGTTCGGCGGCCGTACACAGCAGCGCGGTGGCCTGCGCATCCTGGCCGGCGATGGACATCGCCCGCAGCGACCCGCCCGGCTGGGCGCGCTCCAGCAGCACCGCCTCGTGGTCATGGGCCAGCAGCCGTACCGCGCCGTCGCCGTCCCACCAGCGCAGCAGCCGGTGGCCGTTGCGCTCCTCGGTCTCCGTGCTCACCTTCAACATGGCCGCGGAACCGTCGGGGAGGCGGACCGGCCACAGCCGGGCGTGCGGGGTGGTGATGACGTCGCCATCACGGACAAGCTGCCATTTCGTGAGCTGGAGTTCAGGCATCATGGAGTCGCTGGGAAGCGCCTTGGGGAAACCGGGTGGGGTTGGACCGCTAACGCCGTCTGAACGCACCGATCCGCTAGGGTGATGGAAATTGCGCAGCTAGGCCGCATATTGTTCCCACCTGCCGCCGGAGTAGAACATGTTCAGTAAAGACCTCGAACACACCATCGGTCAGTGCTACAAGCGCGCCCGTGAGGCCCGGCATGAATTCATGACGGTGGAACACCTGCTGCTGGCACTGCTCGACAACCCGTCCGCCCAAGCCGTGCTGAAGGCATGCGGGGCCGACGCCGAGCGCCTGCGCCAGGAGCTGGAACAGGCCATCGAGGCCTCGGTCTCGCGCCTGGCCGAAGATGATGGCCGCGATACCCAGCCCACGCTTGGCTTCCAGCGCGTGCTGCAGCGGGCCGTGTACCACGTGCAGTCCTCGGGCAAGAAGGAGGTGACCGGCGCCAACGTGCTGGTGGCCATCTTCGGCGAGAAGGACTCCCACGCGGTCTATTACCTCAACCAGCAGGACGTGACCCGGCTGGATATCGTCAATTACCTGTCCCATGGCATCGCCAAGCTGGGCGAAGACGGCGAAGTGCCGCCGGCGGCCGATGGTGAAGGCCGCGCCGAGGGCGGCGAGGGCGAGGGCAAGGGCGATGCGCTGGCCGAGTTTGCCAGCAACCTCAACGAGGCCGCCCGCAATGGCCGGATCGACCCGCTGGTGGGCCGCCGCGATGAAATCGAGCGCACCATCCAGGTGCTGTGCCGCCGCCGCAAGAACAACCCGCTCTACGTGGGCGAGGCCGGCGTGGGCAAGACCGCCATCGCCGAAGGCCTGGCCAAGCGCATCGTCGAAGGCTCGGTGCCTGACGTGCTGGCCGATGCGATCATCTACTCGCTCGACCTGGGCGCGCTGGTGGCCGGTACCAAGTACCGGGGCGACTTCGAAAAGCGCCTCAAGGGCGTGCTGACCGCGCTGAAGAAGATGCCCAATGCGGTGCTGTTCATCGACGAGATCCACACCATCATCGGTGCCGGGTCGGCGTCGGGCGGCACCATGGATGCCTCCAACCTGATCAAGCCGGCCCTGGCGTCGGGCGAGCTGCGCTGCATCGGCTCGACCACGTTCCAGGAGTACCGCGGCATCTTCGAGAAGGACCGCGCGCTGGCGCGGCGCTTCCAGAAGATCGACATCGTCGAGCCGACGGTGGGTGAAACCTACGAGATCCTGCAGGGCCTCAAGCCGCGTTATGAAGCGCACCACGGCGTGACCTACGCCGATGACGCGCTGCAGGCCGCGGTGGACCTGTCGGTCAAGCACATCGGTGACCGGCTGCTGCCGGACAAGGCGATCGACGTGATCGACGAAGCCGGTGCCCGCCAGCGCCTGCTGCCCGAGGGCGAGCGCAAGGAGCTGATCGACATCGAGGAGATCGAAACGATCGTGGCCAAGATGGCGCGCATTCCGGCCAAGCAGGTCAGTGCCACCGACAAAGACGTGCTGCAGCACCTGGAGCGCAACCTGAAGATGGTGATCTTTGGCCAGGATCCGGCCATCGAGACGCTGTCGTCGGCGATCAAGCTGGCCCGTTCCGGCCTGGCCAACCCGGAGAAGCCGATCGGCAACTTCCTGTTCGCCGGTCCCACCGGTGTGGGCAAGACCGAGGTGACCAAGCAGCTGGCGCTGCAACTGGGCATCGAGCTGGTCCGCTTCGACATGAGCGAGTACATGGAGCCGCATTCGATCAGTCGCCTGATCGGTGCGCCCCCGGGCTATGTCGGCTTCGACCAGGGTGGCCTGCTCACCGAGAAGATCGTCAAGACCCCGCACTGCGTGCTGCTGCTGGACGAGGTGGAAAAAGCCCACCCGGACATCTTCAACATCCTGCTGCAGGTCATGGACCGTGGCGTGCTCACCGACACCAATGGCCGCGAAGCCAACTTCAAGAACGTGGTGCTGGTGATGACCACCAACGCCGGCGCGGCCCAGGCCTCGCGGCGTTCGATCGGCTTCACCCGCCAGGATCACGCCACCGACGCGATGGAAATCCTGCGCAAGAGCTTCACGCCGGAATTCCGCAACCGTCTTGATGCGGTGGTGCAGTTCCAGCCGCTGGGCTTCGAGCACATCCTGCGCGTGGTCGACAAGTTCCTGATCGAGCTGGAGATGCTGTTGCAGGAAAAGCACGTCAGCCTGTCGGCCACGCCGACCGCGCGCGATTGGCTGGCCCGCCATGGCTTCGACCCGCTGATGGGCGCCCGCCCGATGGCGCGCGTGATCCAGGACAAGGTCAAGCGCCCGCTGGCCGACGAACTGCTGTTCGGCAAGCTGGTCAATGGTGGCCGGGTCAGCATCGACGTGCGCGACGACGAGCTGTTCGTGGAAACCCAGGCCGAACCGGAGCGCCTGCTGCCGGCAACGGTGTAGGTCACGACCGTTGGTCGTGACGGCTGGCCGGCGCGTCTTGGCGCCGGCCTGAAGCCTGCGGCGCCTACGCTGCAGGCGGCACATGAAAAGGCCCCGCAAGGGGCTTTTTCATGTCCGCCCCGCAGTCCTCAGCGGCGCGCGCGCGCCCGCGAGCTGAATTCCTGGGCGGTGATCGTCTCCACCTCGCTGACCACGCACCTCTGCGATTTGGTGCGCAGGCTGCTTACGCCGCCACCGCACAGCTGTCCGTCGCGCTCGGGGGTGGCAAAGCGCAGGTCCGACGTACGTGCGGCGCTGGTGCAGCTGTCCTTGAAATGCACGATGTAGTGCTGGTCGGCATTGCGCAGCAGGATGTTGCGATCGGCGCCTGCGCGCACGATCTGTTGGTCGCCAGACAGCGTGATGCATGCGGCATCGGCGGCCGGCAGCGGTTCGGCGGCCTGGGCCGCAGTGGCCAGGCAGGTGCAGGACAGCAGGGTGAGCAGGGAAAGGGTCTTCATGGCAGGGGCCGGGGGATGGCGATCCGGATTGGATCGACAACCAGCGTGCCGGGTGCGGCGCCAGTGCGAATCTGCGGCAAGGCAGGCTTACCGATGTCAGGGTGCACAGGGTCAGGGTGCCGCTTGGCAGGGGGTGGCGGCTTTATCGCGGCCACGCAAAAAGGCCAGCTCCTGGCTGGCCTTCTGGCGGGGCTTCTGTTGGGAAGCCGCCCCGAACCGCTTACTTCATGCGGTACGTGATACGACCCTTGGTCAGGTCGTAGGGCGTCATTTCGACCTTGACACGGTCGCCCGTCAGGATGCGGATGTAGTTCTTGCGCATGCGGCCGGAGATGTGGGCGATGATTTCATGCCCATTTTCCAGTCGTACGCGGAAAGTGGTGTTCGGCAGCGTCTCGCTGACGGTGCCTTCGAACTCGATGGAGTCGTCTTTCGACATGTAGTCCTGTGCAGTTCTGTAAACGGCCGAGCTGGCCTTAAGAGCGGGCATTTTACGCGCGTTCGCCCGTTCATGCAAAGTTTGCGTTAAGCGGCCCGATTTACCAGCGATTCACCCGCCGCGCACCCCGCACTTCCGGCCGCTGGCGGGCTCCCCGCGATCCCGACCGATCACCGGTAGTGCCGGCCGCTGGCCGGCTCCTCCTGTTCTCGACCGCGCCGGGTAGTGCTGGCCGCTGGCCGGCTCCTCAGAATTCCTCGCTTGCCAGCACCGCCGCCGCCATCTCACCAAACGCCGTCGTCCAGCTCCCCGCCGCTGCATCCATCCGCACCTGCTCCCGCACCAGCGCCAGAAAGCGCTCACGCGGCCAGTGTTCGGCCCCCATGCTCAGCAGATGATCGTTCTCCACCTGGGCATCGATCAGTGGCCAGCCCCACTGTGCCAGGTGGTGGGCCAATGCGGCCAACGCCACTTTGGAGCCACCGCTGACCGCGCTGAACATGCTCTCCCCGAAGAACATCTGCCCGATCGCCACACCGTAGATGCCGCCCACCAACCGCTCGCCATCGAACACTTCCACCGAATGCGCGTGCCCCATCCGGTGCAGGGCCACATACGCGTCTCGCATCCCATCGGTGATCCACGTCCCATCCTGGCCCGGGCGGAAACTGCCCGCGCAGGCGGCGATCACCTCGGCAAAGCACGTGTCGGCACGCACCACCCACGGGCTGGCACGCAGGCTGCGGCGGAACCGCGACGACAGGCGCACGCCGTCGGTGCGGAACACCATGCGCGGGTCCGGTGACCACCACAGCAGCGGCTGCCCGTCGGAGAACCACGGGAACACGCCGCCGGCATAGGCATTGAGCAGGCGCACCGGCGTCAGGTCGCCACCGACGGCCAACAAACCATCCGGCTCGCGCAACGCGGTTTCGGCAGGAGGGAAGGGAGCGTCGTGCGCGTCGGCCAGGCGCCAGGGATGCGAGCGGGTCATGTGGGAAGTGTAAGCGCTGGCCACGCGGCCCCGGGCGTCATGCTCACGCCGCTGGCGTCACAGGCTGGCGTGAGCGGCGCAGCATTTCCCAAACGCGCGCGACCGGCTCAGACTTTGCGCCCCGTCCCGCCTGTTACCCACTGCATGAATCCCCTGATTGACGGCATCCTGTCCCGGCATGCGCGCGATGGTCATCGCGTCGACAGCGTCATCCCGATGCTGGACTTGGCCGAGCAGGATCCCGCCGCCCTCGAGACGCTGTTGATGCAGTCCATGCGGTGCGATTGCACGCCGGCAACATTCCTGGACCGTGCGCTGGGCCTATTGACGGACGATCGGCTGATCGCGGTGGCCGACGCCGCATGGCGAACACTCCTGGGCGACCCGGCCCACCGACAGGCGCGCCAGATCGTGGGCTACGCGCTGTACCAGGCCTGCGATGTGCTGATCGACGATTGGGAGGCTCTGCTTGCGGTAGCCGGGCAGCAGGGATGTGCGGCGACCTACCCATGGCGCGGGCTGCCGGCGGACGTGGCTGCGCGTTGGGCGGTTGCGCTGGAGGCGGCGGAAGGGCGGGACGACGTCGACCGGGCCCTGGCGCTGGTCAAAAGCGGGCGCGTAACCGTGCAGGACCGGGCGCTGGCCTATCTGGTGCGGGCGACGGGGCAGGCGGCGGACGCGTGGGCGCACGAGGCGGGATTGGATCGGAAAACCGCGGCGCCACTGCACACCGATCAACCGCTGCACCTGCGTTTCGCGCCCGCACAGCGGGCGGCCCAGAACGCGGATGCAGGGCCGTGGCGTCGGCGGCTCTGGCGGCTGCATGCCACCTGGAGCCAGGGCGAATCACGCGGCCACGCTCACATGGGTGGGCATCTGCAGGCTCGCTGCGGCGTGTGTCACGCGCCGTTGCAGCGGTTGTTGTCGCTGGACGCACGGCACGTGGGCGCCACGGCCGAGGGCGTGTTGACGCTGGGCCTGTGCCTGGACTGCTGCGGCTGGAGCGGCATCGGGCCGCTCTTCTACCGGCATGCCGCCGAGGGACTTCCGCAGGCGCACCCGAGCCAGTGCCGCGATGTGCCTGCTGCGGATGTCGAGGGGTGCGGGGTGCTGATGGAGGCGGACGTTGAGCTGGTGTCGCTGCCCGGGCAACGCTGGCGGGAACAGGATTGGGGGGTGTCCAACCATGACGAAAACCTTTCGCGAGTGGGCGGTGCGCCGAGCTGGGTGCAGTCCGCGCAGTACCCGTCGTGCCCCGACTGTGGTGCGGCCATGCCAGTGGTGATGCAGCTCGACTCCGTTCTGCCCACCGTCGACGGCGGCATCCTGCTGTGGGGCAGCGGGGGCATGCTCTACACATACTGGTGCGATGGGTGCGCGGTCAGTGCGCACCTGTGGCAGTGCACCTGAGGCACGGTTCCCGGCGCCCGCCCGCCGGGTCTCAGGGATCCTGACGGAACGGACTGTGCCCGGCGAGCGTGTGCGCATAGCGCGCCACCTCATTGCGCTCGTGCTCGCACCAGTCGGCCAGCGCTTCGGCAAAGGCGGGCTCGGCCACCCAGTGGCGGCTGCGTACCGTCTGCGGCAGGAAGCCGCGCGCCAGCTTGTGCTCGCCCTGCGCGCCGGGCTCGAAATGCGCCAGGCCTTCGCGCAGGCAGTACTCGATGCCCTGGTAGTAGCAGGTTTCAAAATGCAGGCCGGGCAGGGTGGCCCCGCCCCAGTAACGTCCGTACAGCGTGGTCGTGCCGCGCAGGCAGAGCGCGCCGGCCACGGGCGCGTCGTCGATCAGGGCCAGGAAGATCACCAGCTGGCGCGGCATCCGCGCAGCCAGGTGGCGCAGGAACGGCAGCGTGAGCGCCGGTGCGTTCCCGTACTCGGCAAAGGTCTGCAGGTAGAAGCCGTGCATCGCCAGCAGGTCCTCCTCGCTGGCCTCATCGCCATGCACGATCCGGTAAGTCACGCCGGTACGCGCCAGCTTCGCGCGCTCCTGGCGGATGTTCTTGCGGTGCTTGTGGTCCATCGCCGCAAGGAATGCGCCGAACTCCCGCCACTGGCCGGTGTTGTGCCATTGGAACTGGATGTCCTCGCGCAGCATCCAACCCGGTCCGAACGCGGCGTCCTCGTCGGCCGGATGGAAGTTGATGTGTGCCGACGACCAGCCCATGCGCGCCACTTCACTGCGTAGCCGCTCGGCGAGCACGGCGCGGTCGGCATCGCCACGCGCGAGCAGGCGCGGCCCGGTCACCGGCGAGTACGGCACCGCCCCCAGCCACTTCGGGAAGTAGTCCAGGCCATGGCGCGCGTAGGCATTGGCCCAGGCGTGGTCGAACACGAACTCGCCGTGCGAGTTGTCCTTCAGGTAGCCCGGGATGGCCGCAAGCAGGGTGTCGCCCTCCCACAGGGTGAAGTGGCGCGGTCGCCAGCCCCATTCCGGGCGCAGGCAGCCGTGGTCTTCCAGGCCGGCCAGGAAGGCGTGGCTGACAAACGGGTTGCTGCCGTCATGGAGGGCATCCCAGGCCGCAGCGGGGACATCGGACAGGCGATGCAGAAAGCGTGGATCGGGCATATGGGAAGGATAGGGCAGAGCGATGAGGAGCGGGTGCGTGACGGCGCGCCATGAAAAAGGCCGACGCTTCCGCGCCGGCCTTCTCCTTTCAAACGGTTGGGGCCGGGATCAGCTGGCCATGCCCTTCGCGTCCAGGTAGCGCTCGGCGTCCAGCGCGGCCATGCAGCCGAAACCGGCCGAGGTGATCGCCTGGCGGTAATGCTGGTCGGCCACGTCGCCGGCGGCGAACACGCCTTCCACCGACGTCTGGGTGGCGTTGCCGCCCAGGCCCGAACGGATGTCCAGGTAGCCGTTGTTCATGGTCAGCTGGCCGTCGAACAGGCTGGTGTTGGGGTGGTGACCGATGGCCACGAAGAAGCCGTGCGCCTCGATGTCGCGGGTGCTGCCGTCCAGGGTGGACTTGACGCGCACGCCGGTGACGCCGGCCTCGTTGCCCAGCACTTCGTCCACCTGGTGGTGCCACACGGTCTCGATCTTGCCGGCGGCCACCTTGGCAAACAGCTTGTCCTGCATGATCTTTTCCGCCTTGAGGGTGTCGCGGCGGTGGACCAGGTAGACCTTGCGGGCGATGTTGGACAGGTACAGGGCCTCTTCCACGGCGGTGTTGCCGCCGCCCACCACGACCACGTCCTGGTCACGGTAGAAGAAGCCGTCGCAGGTGGCGCAGGCGGAGACGCCGCGGCCCTTGAATTCCTCTTCGGTCGGAATGCCCAGGTACTTGGCGGTGGCGCCGGTGGCGATGATCAGCGCGTCGCAGGTGTACTCGGCGCTGTCGCCGATCAGCCTGAACGGACGCTGGGCCAGGTCGGCGGTGTGGATGTGGTCGAAGATCACCTCGGTCTCGAAGCGCTCGGCATGGGCCTGCATGCGCGCCATCAGGTCCGGACCCATCAGGCCATGTGCATCGCCCGGCCAGTTGTCCACTTCGGTGGTGGTCATCAGCTGGCCACCCTGCTGCAGGCCGGTGATGACCACCGGCTTGAGGTTGGCGCGGGCGGCGTAGACGGCGGCGGTCCAGCCGGCCGGGCCGGAGCCGAGGATGACGAGCTTCTGGTGGCGGGAGGGCGTGGAATTGCTCATGTAGACTCGCGTAAAGGTGACGGGATGGGGCGCCGGCGGTGCATTGCGGGACGTCCGGGACAGGTCATAGAGTGGCGGCAGGGGCAGGGCGATTCAAGGTGAACGGTGGAACGGTGGAACCTGCAGGGCGTGTGGCGGGCTCCGTGCCGGCGTTTTGACACGGGCCGGGCAGGGTGGGCGTGCCGACCAACGGTCGACACCTACCGGGGTGCCTGCCAGTCGTTTATTATCAAGCACTAACAGTGCATTCCCAAGGTGTGGTCTAAGGTGGCGAAGCAGCTCCCGGAACGATCCAAGTCTCCTGACAGCAAACCGTCGCGCAAAGCGGCAGCCGCGCCTGCGCCTGCCGACAATCCGCGTCGCCAACGGCTGTGGCGCGACCTCGGGCTGATCGCGATCGCCCCGGCGCTGCTGTACCTGGTGGCCAGTCTGTTCACCTATTCGGCCGCCGATCCGGGCTGGTCGCATACCGGCAGCGTGGTGGCCCCGGTGCACAACATGGGCGGCCGCGTGGGCGCCTGGATCGCCGATGTGTTGCTGCAGTTGTTCGGCTACATCGCCTTCGTGCTGCCGATCGTGCTCGGCGCGCTGGCCTGGATCGCAATGTTCGGCCTCAAGCGCGAGAGCAAGGGCGAGCATGATCTGGACCCGGCGCTGCGCCTGGTCGGCCTGGTCGGTTTCCTGATTGCCGGCACCGGTTTCCTGCATGTGCGCCTGTTCACCGGCGACGTGGCCCATGCCGGCGGCATTCTCGGGCGGCTGGTCGGCAATTCGCTCAGCGCCGGTTTTGGTGCACTGGGCGCGAACCTGTTCGTGCTGGTGCTGCTGCTGGCGTCGATCACCCTGGCCACCGGCATCTCCTGGTTCGTGGTGATGGAGAAGATCGGGCGCTGGGTGCTGGCGCTGCCGCCGCTGTTCAACAAGAAGAAAGAGCAGGCCACCGAGTGGCAGCAGACCCGCGCCATGCGCGAAGAGCGCCAGGAAGTGCGCAAGGTCGATGCCGAGGTGCGGGCCAAGCGCGAGCCGGTGAAGATCGAGCCGCGCCCGGAGCCGGTGCTGGAAAAGAGCGATCGGGCCAAGCGCGAGACCCAGATTCCGATGTTCCGCGGCGTCAACGGTGATGGTTCGGACCTGCCGCCGCTGGCGCTGCTGGACGATCCCAAGCCGCAGCCCAAGGGCTACGACGAGGACACCCTGGAAACCCTGTCGCGGCAGATCGAGTTCAAGCTCAAGGACTTCCGCATCGAGGCGCAGGTGGTGGGCGCGTACCCCGGCCCGGTGATCACCCGCTTCGAGATCGAACCGGCACCCGGCATCAAGGTCAGCCAGATCAGCTCGCTGGACAAGGACATCGCGCGCGGGCTGTCGGTGAAATCCGTGCGCGTGGTCGACGTGATCCCCGGCAAGTCGGTGGTGGGCCTGGAGATTCCCAACGTCACCCGCGAGATGATCTACCTGTCCGAACTGCTGCGCTCCAAGGAGTACGACAAGTCGGCCAGCCCGCTAACCCTGGCGCTGGGCAAGGACATCGCCGGGCGCCCGACCGTGGCCGACCTGGCGCGCATGCCGCACCTGCTGGTGGCCGGCACCACCGGTTCGGGCAAGTCGGTGGCGGTCAACGCCATGGTGCTGAGCCTGCTGTACAAGGCCTCGCCGAAAGATCTGCGGATGCTGATGATCGACCCGAAGATGCTCGAGCTGAGCGTCTACCAGGGCATCCCGCACCTGTTGGCGCCGGTGGTGACCGACATGAAGGAAGCCGCCAACGGCCTGCGCTGGTGCGTGGCCGAAATGGAACGACGCTACAAGTTGATGAGCGCGGTGGGCGTGCGCAACCTGGCCGGCTTCAACAAGAAGGTCAAGGACGCCGAAGACGCCGGGCAGCCGATGATGGACCCGCTGTTCAAGCCGAACCCGGAGCTGGGCGAAGCCCCGCGCCCGCTGGAGACGCTGCCGTTCATCGTGATCTTCATCGACGAATTCGCCGACATGATGATGATCGTCGGCAAGAAGGTCGAAGAGCTCATCGCACGTTTGGCGCAGAAGGCGCGTGCGGCCGGCATCCACCTGATCCTGGCCACCCAGCGCCCGTCGGTGGACGTGATCACCGGCCTGATCAAGGCCAACATTCCCACCCGCATCGGCTTCCAGGTCAGCTCCAAGATCGATTCGCGCACCATCCTGGACCAGTCCGGCGCCGAAACGCTGCTGGGCCACGGCGACATGCTGTACCTGCCGCCCGGCACCGCGCTGCCGGATCGTGTGCACGGCGCGTTCGTGTCCGACGAGGAAGTGCACCGCGTGGTCGAGCACCTCAAGGCCAGCGGCCCGGCCGACTACATCAGCGGCGTGCTGGACGAAGTGCAGATGATGGGCGATGGCGTGGTGGTGGGCGCCGGTGGCCTGCCCGAAGCCAGCAGCAGTGCCGGTGATGAGTCCGACCCGCTGTATGACGAAGCGCTGCGCATCGTCACCGAAACCCGCCGTGCCTCGATCTCCGGCGTGCAGCGCCGGCTCAAGATCGGCTACAACCGCGCCGCGCGCCTGATCGAGGCGATGGAAATGGCCGGCGTGGTCAGCCCGCCCGAACACAACGGCGACCGCAGCGTGCTCGCGCCGCCACCCCCCAAGTAGCGCCGGGCTCTGCCCGGCTGCTCCATCCCCGGGCTGTCCCCGGCTGCGGCATCACCCGGCTCCGTCCGGGTACGCGCACCCGGCGATACACCCAACCAAAGCCTCGCCGGGCTCCGTCACCGGCACCCCTGTCCCAAGGAAGCGCAATGAAGCCGATGGTCTGGTTGATGGTGGGCGGGCTGGCGCTGATGACGGCCGCCGCGCATGCCGGGGTGACACCGGCAGTCCCGGCCGCGTCCCCGGCGGCAGTGGCGCCGGCACAGCAGGGCGCCGACGCGCAGGCCAGCAACAACTTCAGTTTCGTGCGCTATCGCGCCGACTATGCCGTGCGCCCCGATGCGGGCAACGTGCAGACCGAAGAGTACGAGATCCTGCTCAAGACCAAGGCGGCCGTCGAGCAGTTCAGCCAGGTGCGCCTGAGCTACAGCGAGAAGATGGAGACGTTGGACGTGCTGGCGGCCTATACGCTGACCGCCGACGGCCAGCGCCGCGACGTGCCGGCCGATCGCATCTATACCCAGGAAAGCTACTCCAGCGCGGCCGCGGCCATGTATGCCGATCGCAAGGTGCGGGTGGTGGTGTTTCCCAACCTGGCCCCCGGCACGCGGGTGGTCTACCAGACCCGCCGCACCCAGAACACGCCGTACTTCCCGGGCTATTTCGGCCTGTGGGAAACCTTCAGCGTGTTCACCCAGTACGACGACGCCCGGGTCACGCTGTCGGCGCCTGCCGGCATGCCGATGTTCGTGCAGCAACGCGGCGTGCAGGGCAGTGATACGCCAACGATCCGTGACGGTCAGGCGCGCTGGGAATGGCAGTACCAGCGGCGCACGCCGATGCTGGCGCAGAACTGGTCGGCCGCGGCCTGGGAGTTCAGCCCGACCATCATGGCCAGCACCTACCGCGACTGGGCCCAGGTCGCCCGTGCCTACCAGCTCAAGGGCGGCGAGGCGGCCAAGGTGACGCCCGGCATCCAGGCGCTGGCCGACCAGGTCGCCGCCGGCATCACCGACCGTCGCGAGCAGGCCGCCGCGCTGTATCGCTGGGTGTCGCAGAACATTCGGTATGTGGCGGTGTATCTGGGCAACGGCGGGCTGGAGCCGAACCCGGCGCAGAGCATCCTCGACAACCACTACGGCGACTGCAAGGACCACGTGGTGATCCTGGAGGCGCTGCTGGCGGCACGCGGCATCCAGAGCACGCCGGTGCTGATCGGCGCCGGCGGCGGACCGACCCTGCCGGCGATTCCGCTGCTGGGGCGTTTCAATCACGCCATCACCTACATCCCCGAATTCGACCTGTACCTGGATTCCACCAGCGCCTACGCCCGCTTTGGCCAGTTGCCCGATGGCGACCTGGGCGCGCCGGTGCTGCTGACCCGCCAGGCCACCGTGGCGCGCACGCCGGAAAACGACGCGTCGCGCAACGGCAATGGCCTCGACGTGGGTTTCCGCTTCGATGCGGCCGGTAACCTGAGCGGGCAGACCGTGCAGCAGCCCAGCGAAATCAGCGAGATCGGCATGCGCGGTTCCTTCGCCCGCCTCAACGCACAGAACCGCGCGCGGGTGGAGGAGTCGATCATGGCCTCGTCCGGGTTCGACGGCAGTGGCGCGCTGACCTTGCTCGGTGATCCGCAGGACCTGGCCCGGCCGTTCAACTACCGCTACGACTTCCATGCCAGTGACTACGTGGATTTCGGTGCGGTCGGCGGCATGCCGCTGCCGGATGCGCCCGGGGGCGAGTCGTTCCGCGACATCTACACCACCACCTCCGCGCCGACCAACGACACCCCGTTCTACTGCACCGACAGCCTGCGCGAGGAAACCTACCGGCTGCAGTTTCCGGCCGGCGTGCCGATCGTGGCCATCCCGCGCAGCCAGCAGTTCCGCAATGCTGCTGGTGAGTACCGGCTGGACTGGACCCGCGACGGCCAGGTGATCACCGCCCGCCATCGCCTGCACCAGCGCGCGGTGCGCGGGCCGCAGGCGCTGTGCGAGGCGCAGGATTACCCGGCGTTCCGCGCGCTCTACCAGCAGGTGCGGCGCGGGTTCCGCGGCCAGGTGGTGTACGGCGACCTGAAGACGGTCCAGGTCAGTCCCTGACCCTGCGCCGCCGGTAGGCGAGCGCAGCAACGCGGCGCATACTATGCCTGATCGCCCATTCAGGTTTGGCTGGGCACACTGCACTCCATCCTTCCCATCTGTTCGGATACCGCGCATGCACACCACTTTCCGTCGCTACCTGGTTGCCGCTACCCTGGTCATGGCCAGTGTGGGCTCGGCGTCTGCCTGGGCCGGTGCCCGCGATGAGCTCAACCGCTTCACCCAGGGCCTGAAGGGCCTGGACGGGCAGTTCAGCCAGCAGGTGTTCGACAGCAAGGGCAAGGTCAAGGAAAACACCAGTGGCCGGGTCGCGCTGTCGGCGCCGCGCCTGTTCCGTTGGGAATACATCAAGCCGCACGAACAGCTGATCGTGGCCGACGGCAAGAAGGTGTGGGTGTACGAGCCGGACCTGGAGCAGGCCACCGTGCGTGCGCAGGGCGCCGAAGAGCAGAACAGCCCGCTGACCGCGTTGATCAACCCGGCGTTGCTGGACAAGCAGTACGACGTCAGTGAAGAGGCGGCCGCCCGCGACGGCCTGCAGTGGCTGGCGCTGAGCCCCAAGCGTGAAACCGACACCGCCTTCCAGTACGCCGCACTGGGCTTCAACGCGCAGGGCCTGGCCCGCATGGAAGTGGTGGACGCCGTTGGCCAGCGCACCGTGATCACCTTCACCGGCTGGAAGCGCAACCCCAGCTTTGCCGCGGGCACCTTCACCTTCGCACCGCCCAAGGGCACCGACGTCATCGGCCAGTAGAGCCGGGCTCTGCCCGGCTGACCGGCTTGGTAGGTACGCGCGAAAGGCAGCGACGTAGAGCCGGGCTCTGCCCGGCTTGGTGGGCGCGCGCGAAACGCAGCGACGTAGAGCCGGGCTCTGCCCGGCTTGGTGGGCGCGCGCGAATGGCCGCCGGGCAGAGCCCGGCGCCACGGGCGGGTCGGCGCACGCGCGGCCACGGTAGAATGGGCGCGTGGCCAGAAATCGAACGACATTCAATGGGCCCGATCTGCTGACCGTGGATCGGGACAACATGCGTCCGCTCGCCGAGCGGATGCGCCCGCAGACGCTGGACGAGATGGTGGGGCAGAAGCGCCTGCTCGCGCCCGGTAGTGCATTGCGCCGCGCGGTCGAGTCCGGACACGTGCACTCGATGATCCTGTGGGGGCCGCCGGGCTGCGGCAAAACCACCCTGGCGCTGCTGCTGGCGCATTACGCCGATGCCGAGTTCCGCGCCATCTCGGCCGTGCTGTCCGGGCTGCCTGAAGTGCGCCAGGTGCTGGCCGAAGCGGCGCAGCGCTTCGCCGAGGGGCGCCGCACGGTGCTGTTCGTGGACGAGGTGCACCGCTTCAACAAGGCGCAGCAGGATGCGTTCCTGCCGCATATCGAGCGCGGCACCATCGTGTTCGTCGGCGCCACCACCGAAAACCCATCATTCGAACTGAACTCGGCGCTGCTGTCGCGTTGCCGCGTGCATGTCCTTGAAGCGGTGTCGCCGGCCGATATCGTGGAGGCGCTGGAGCGCGCGCTGGACGATGCCGAGCGCGGGCTGGCGGCCGAGCCGGTGCAGGTGGCGGCCGAGTCGCTGCTGGAAATCGCCACGGCCGCCGATGGCGACGTGCGCCGCGCACTGACCCTGCTTGAAATTGCCGCGGAGCTGGCCGGCGGCGATGGCGATCGGATCAGTCCGGAGATGCTGCAGCAGGTGCTGGCCGACCGCACCCGGCGCTTCGACAAGGGCGGCGAGCAGTTCTACGACCAGATCTCGGCACTGCACAAATCGGTGCGCAGCTCCAATCCCGACGCCGCGCTGTACTGGCTGACGCGGATGCTGGACGGTGGCTGCGACCCGTCCTATCTGGCCAGGCGGCTGACCCGCATGGCGATCGAGGATATCGGCCTGGCCGACCCGCGCGCGCAATCGATGGCGCTGGAAGCCTGGGACATCTACGAGCGCCTGGGCAGCCCGGAGGGTGAGTTGGCCTTCGCCCAGCTGGTGCTGTACCTGGCCAGCACCGCCAAGTCCAACGCCGGCTATGCCGCCTTCAACCAGGCCAAGGCCGACGTCCGCGACAGCGGCACCGAAGAAGTCCCCCTGCACCTGCGCAATGCGCCAACCAAGCTGATGAAGAACCTCGGCTACGGCGCGGCATACCAGTACGACCACGACGTGGAAGGGGGCATCGCGCTGGACCAGACCGGGTTCCCGGATGCACTGGGCGAGCGCGTGTACTACCAGCCGGTGGCGCGCGGGCTGGAAATCAAGCTGAAGGAAAAGCTGGACCGGCTGCGCGCCGCGCGCGAACAGGCCCGCGCCGACAAGGGCGGGCAGTGATGGACGGCCTTACCCTCTGGTGGCAGCAACTGGGGCTGGTGATGGCCGGGGGAGCGCTGGGCGCGGCGCTGCGCTTCATGATCGGTGACGCGATGCTGCGGCAGTTCGGGCACGGGTTTCCGTGGGGCACGTTGACCGCCAACCTGGTCGGTGCGTTCGCGGCCGGCTACCTGATGATGTGGCTGCAGACGCGCGGCAGCCAAGCGGCGTACTGGCGCGCGTTCCTGATCGTGGGGCTGCTGGGCGGGCTAACCACGTTCTCGGCCTTGATGATGGAAACGCTGGTATTCGCCCGCGCCGGGCGCGGCGCACTGGTGCCGCTGTATCTGGGCGTCACCCTGGTGGGCGGGATGCTGCTGGTATGGCTGGGCGCGCGCCTTGCCGAAGCGACGCGCTGAAAGCAAAACGCAGAAAACCGCGCAAAAGGCTGGATTAAAGTGATGTCTCACGATATCGTGCGCGCCCCCGTTTGCATCTTCGTCCGTCATGCGCGATGAACAAGACCCCGGCACCCTGGAGCTGATGCTGCCGCGCAAGCGCGGCCGTCCGCCCACGTTCGGCTATGCGATGACCGATGCACAGCGCGCGGCACGTTACCGTGCGCGTCGCGCCGGCCAGGCCGATCACGCCGATGTGCGCAGCTGCAGCGACATGGTGCTGCTGGACAAGATCCGCGCGGCGATCACCAGCAAGGACCCGGAACTGACCGGGTTCCTGGTGCACGTGCTGTGGCAGCGGTACCCCTTGCAGCTCAAGTAAGACGCTCACGCGGCAGGGCGCTGGCGTGCGCACGCAGGTGGGCCAGCAGCCGGTCCGCTTCGTCCCAGTCGGTGGGCGCATCCAGCGGTAGTTCGTGCAGGTCTGCGGCGGTATCGGCCAGCGCCTCGCGCCCCAGCATGCGCAGCACCCCCGCCAGCCGATGGGCATGGCGACGCAGCGCGGCGACCTGTCGCTGGTCGCGCGCCTGCTGCAACGCACACACCTCCTCCTGCAGCGATTGCACATACGGCGCCCACATCGGGTCGTCGTTGTCCACGGCGTGGCTGCCGCCCGACCCCGGCGCGATCTCCACATCCAGCACCGCCAGCAATTGCGCCGGGTCCAGCGGTTTGTACAGCACCGCGTCCATGCCGCTGGTACGGCAGCGCTGCACATGCGCTGGCGAGCTGGACCCGGAGAACGCCAACAGACATGCCGGCGGACCGGGCTGCAGCGCCTCGGCCTCGCGCAGCAGGGTCGCCAGCGCATAGCCGCTCATGTCCTTCAAGTCGCAGTCGATCAACACCACGGCGCTGGGCGCGGCACGCTGCGCGCGCAGGGCGCTGGCACCATCGGCGCACGTCTGGACCGTGGCGCCGAGCGCGCGCAACTGCTGCGCAACGAAGGTCCGGGTCAGTCGGTGGTCTTCGATCAGCAGCAGGGTGCGGCCTGCCAGCGGGGCGGGAGGTGCAGCCGGCAGCGGCGGCGGGACCGCGGTGGGCAGGCAGACGTCGAAACGACTGCCCTGACCGGGCGCACTGTGCAGTGTGATCCGGCCCTGCAGGGCGACCACCAGATCGTGGCAGATCGACAGCCCCAGTCCGGTGCCGCCCGCATCCGGCGCGTGGTCCGCATGGCCCTGCGCAAACGGTTTGAACACGCTGGCCTGGCGTTCGGCGGGAATGCCGATGCCGGTATCGCGGATGGTCAGTTGCAGCTCGGTGCCACCGGCGCGCCGCTGCACCGACACCGCGATATCGATGCGGCCCTGCGGGGTGAATTTCAGTGCATTGCCGAGAAGATTGTTCAGGATCTGGCGAAGGGCGGCGGCATCGATCCAGAGCGGCGGCAGCGGGTCCGGGCTCAGTGTCAGGTCCAGTTGCAGGCCCTTGGCGTGGACGCTCGGGCGCACCGCGGCGATGCAGTCATTGGCCAGTTGCTGCACGTCGTGCCAGTCCGGCGCGGGCTGGAACTGCCCGGCGGCCATCCGCGAATAATCCAGCGCGTGGCCCAGCAGGTGGCGCAGGCCGGTGCCGGCGGCGCGCGCCGCGTTGACCAGCTGGCGCTGGCCGGCATCCAGGCCGGACTGGCTCAGCAGATCCACCGACGCCACCAGCGCCTGGGCGGCGTTGCGCACCTCGTGGCTCATTACGCCGATGAAGCGCGCCTGGCGGCGCTCGTTGCGCTGGGCGGACTGCTGGGTACGCAGCAGCCAGAAGGTGGCGGCCAACAGCAACGACAGCAGCGCGCCAGCCCCCAGCACCTGCCACTGGTAGTGCCGGATCAAGGTGCCGAGTGGCGGAATGCTGAGGTAGGTGTTTCGGGCCAGCTGTTGCAGTATCTGGGCATGTTGCTGCGGGGTGATGGCCTGCATCGCCGCATCGATCTCAGCGATCATGCCGTCATCTGCGCCGCGCGCCACCAGGTGGATCGTGGCGGGCAGGTCGTCGGGGGCGCGTTGCAGCAGCAGGCTGTCGAACTCCCGGCGCGCCAACGGCCGCATCAGTACGTCCAGCCCGACCGCGGCGTCGGTGACGCCGGTCTCCACCGCCGACAACGCATCGGGCAGGTCGGTCACCGCGATCACCTGCAGTTGTGGGTAGTGCCGGCGAAGCCAGCTGCCATAGCGGCTGCCACGGACCACGGCGATGCGATGGGGCGCGCCGTCGCCCAACACCACCTGCGCCCGCTGCGCGTGCCGGCTGGCCAGCAGCGCCTCGCCGCGGTAGTAGGCGGGCGATGCGGCCAGTGCGCACGGCGGCTGCTCGGGCAGGCCGACCATCAGCATCAGGTCGGCGCGCTCGTCGCACAACGCCTGCACCGCCGCCCGGCTGGAGGGTTCCATGTGCTCGTCGAAGTGCAGCCCGGTGTGCGCCGTCACCAGTGCGGCGTAGCCGTGCGCCAGGCTGGCGTGGCGGCCCGGGATGGCCTCGCGCGAGAGCGTGCGGTACTGCCCCGGGTCGAGCGCCACCCGCACCGTGCGGGGTGCAGTGGCCGCGCCAGCGGGCAGCGGTGCCGCCAACAGTGCGATCACCAGCAGGCCGTGCCATCGCCCGTTCACAGCGGTGCCAGCTGCGGGCGCAGGGTGAACAGGTCGCGATCGCTGCGCAGGCCGAGCTTGCGGAATGCGGCGTGCTTCTGGGTGCTGATGGTCTTGATGCTGCGATGGCGGTGCAGGGCGATCTCGCTCACGGTCAGGCCGGACAGGCATAGCCGCAGCACATCGCGTTCGCTGCGTGACAGGGGGGCGTCGGGACGTACGTCGCCGAACTCGGCCGGCACCCTGCAGTGGCCGTTGGCCACCTCGGCGACGGCATCGGACAGGGCATCCAGGCGCTCGGTCTTGGTCACCATGCCGGCCGCGCCGACGCGCAGCACCGACGACAGCAGCACGCGGCTGGCGTGGGCGGTGAACAACAGCACACGCACGGCGGGAAAGCGGTCGCGCAGCAACGCCAGCAGGTCGTTGCCGGTCAGGTCATCGCTGCCCAGTGTGTAGTCGACCACCGCCACGTCCACGGGCGTGCGCTGCAGTGTGGTGATCAGCTCGTCGCTATGCGCGTGGCTGCCGACGACGTCGAACCGGGGGTCGGAGGAAAGATGGACGAAGCTGCCGTGCCGGACAACATCGTGGTCGTCGAGCAGGGCGATCTTCAGGGTGCAGGGGGTGGCCTGTCCGCTCATGGGATCTGTTTGCTGTTGGACAAAGGAAAGCACGCGAAGGAGAGTGTTTCGGAATTCTCCTCGCTTGGCTGTGCGGCAATGCCCCTTCCTTGCGTAATTGCGACGATTCCTATGGTCAGAGCGCGAGCGCCGTCACTATCCAGTCGGATCGCTGTCACTCTGCAGGTGTTCAACCCGTGCCGCGTGCGGTGCTCAGCGACGTTCGCGATCGAGCAGTCGTGCGAAGCGCGCGGCCAGTTCACCCACCAGCGGATCGGCGTTGGGCCGATGCAGCAGCGCGATCTCCATGCTTTCCACCGGCGGCAGACCCTGTCGCCGGGTGAGGATGCGATGGTCGCCGGTGGTGGCGCGCGCGGGCAGCAGGCTGATGCCCATGCCATCGGCGACCGCCCCCTGGATGCCGCTGAGGCTGGAGCTGGTGAAGCTGATGCGCCAGCGTCGGCCCATCGCCTCGACCGCGGCGATCAGGTCGTCGCGGTACAGCCCGAGCGGCGGGAAGGTCACCAGCGGGATCGGATCCAGGCCGATGCAGGGCGCGCGGGCGCTGTCGATCCAGCGCATCGGCTCGGGCCAGCAGGCCGCCGCCTGCCGGCTGTTGCGGCGTTGTTTGACCAGCACCAGATCCAGTTCGCCATGGTCGTAGCCACTGGCCAGGTCGCGGCTCAAACCGCTGGTGACCTCCAGCTTCACCTGCGGGTGGCGGCGGTTGAAGCTGGCCAGCAGGCGCGTGGTGCGTGCATTGACGAAGTCCTCCGGCACGCCAAGGCGCACGGTGATCGCCACGGTGGCGCCGGCCAGCGCCTCCCGCATCTGCTCATTGAGGGCCAGCATCTGCCGCGCGATACCGAGCAGGGTCTGCCCGGCATCGGTGGGATGCACGTCGCGGTTACCGCGGACCAGCAGCGGATGCCCGGCCATGTCTTCCAGACGGCGGATCTTCTGGCTGATCGTGGACTGGGTGGAGTGCAGGCGCGCGGCCGCCGTGGTGAAGCTGCCGCAGTCGGCGACGGTGACGATCGCGCGCAGCAGGTCCAGGTCGAACAGGCTGCGTTGGGGTCTTGCGGGGGAAGCCACGGTGCCATCCACATCTGGCAGGGGCTGGAGTTCTAGCATGCCGTCGTGGGAGCGGCAAACCCGGCGCGGCTCAGTGACCCGTGCGTGCCAGGCTGCGCGCCACCCGTTGCCCGGCGTCGCGCAGCTTGTCCTGCAGTTCCGGCGGACCCAGCACCTCGAATTCCAGGTCCAGGGCCATCAGCCAGTACACGATGGCGCCCGCCGGGTTGGCACTGCAGCGCAGCAGGCAGCGGTGCGCGTCGACGTGTTCCAGTTGCCCGGCCGTGTCGGGGATCTGGCGCCGCATGGCCGCCAAGGGCGCGTGCAGGATGATTCGCGCCGGTTCGCTGGATTGGGCAAGCGACAGGGACTGCGCCACCCAGGTGCGCAGGTCACCATCGCCCGGGCCCGCACGCGGGCTGAAGTGCGCCCCGACCACCGGTGCGGCGGTGATGCGGTCGATGCGGAAGGTGCGCCAGTCGTGCCGGGTGGTGCACCAGGCCACCAGATACCAGCGCCGATCGGTATGCACCACGCCGTGCGGTTCCACCCGGCGCTGGCTCGCCTGATCGTTGCGGTCGGCGTAGGCCAGGTGTAGCTGCAGCTGGTCGCGGCAGGCGCCTGCCAGTACGGCCAGCAGCCCGGCATCCACCACCGGACCGGACGGTCCCAGCGGCAGGATCGCCGAGCCCAGCGCGTCCAGCCGCCGGCGCAGGCGGGGTGGCATGACCTGTTCCAGTTTGATCAGTGCGGTGATCGCGGTCTGCTCGATGCCGCTGACGGTGCCGGTCACGGCGGTGCGCAGGGCCACGGCCGTGGCCAGGGCTTCGTCGTCATCCAGCAGCAGTGGGGGCAGGGCGCGCCCCGCACGGAAGGCATACCCGCCGGCCACGCCGCTGCTGGCCTGGATCGGATAACCCAGCTGGCGCAGGCGGTCGATGTCGCGGCGCAGGGTGCGTGGATGCACGCCGGTGCGCTCGGCCAAGGCGGTGCCGGCCCAGTGTGGCCGCGATTGCAGCAGGGACAGCAGGCTGAGCAGGCGGGTCGAGGCGGTGAGCATGGCGGCAGTGTGCGCGACGGTCGCGGACAGAAGGTGTCCGCAATGGTGGCTAGCCTGTGGGTGTGGTGCAAGGCCCCTGCGGCTGCACCCTCCCTCCCAGTCCACCTACACGGAGTTCCGCATGTCCCTCGTCTTCTATTGGCATCCCATGTCCAGCGCCACCCCGGTCGCCTGCGCCCTGGCCGAACTGGCCGTGCCCCACGAGCGTGTCAGGATCGATATCCGCACCGGCGAGCAGCGCACGGCGGCGTATCTGGCGATCAATCCCAATGGCAAGGTGCCGTGCCTGGTGGTCGATGGCACGCCGCTGTTCGAAGGCCTGGCGATCCTGCAGTGGCTGGGTGCGCAGCATGGCGTGGCGCAGGGCGTGTGGCCGCAGGACGGCACCCCCGAACGCCTGCAGGCGCTGTCGTGGACCACCTGGGCGTACGTGACCTACGCCGCGTTGTTGAACCGGTTGTGGCTGGCCACCCGCGACGAGGCGCTGCGCAGCCACGAGCAGGCCGCTGCCGCACTGGCCGGGGTCAACGAACTGCTGGACCTGCTGGAGGCGCGACTGGCTGACCGTCCCTGGATGCTGGGCGAAGCGTACTCGCTGGTCGATCTGGTGGTGGGGTCGGTGGTGGGCTATGGCGTCTACTTCGGGGCCGACGTCGAGGCGCATCCGCAGGTCAAGCAGTGGCTGGGGCGGCTGCAGGCACGCCCGGCAATGCAGGGCGAGGTGTAAGGCCGCCGGCACGGCCCGGCGCGCACGCTGCCGGGCCATGCATTTGATTGCTGCATGTCGGCCATGCCGAGATTTAACTGGTGCATGCCCGCGCCAGCGCCGTATGGTGGCCCGGTCTTCCCTGATCGTGCCCCGTCCATGAAACCTTCGCTGTGTGCCGTGCTTCCGACCCTGTTGATGCTGGCTGCGCCGGCGTTCTCTGCCGAGCAGGCCGATCTGATCATCCGCCAGGCCACCGTGGTGGATGTGGAGCACGCCCGTACGCAGGCCAACCAGAGCGTGGTGGTACGCGGCGCTGACATCGTCGCCGTCGGCGAGGACAAGGCGATTGCACGGCAGTGGCGCGCGCCGCGCCAGGTGGATGCCAAGGGCCGATATCTGATTCCCGGGCTGTGGGACATGCATGTGCATTTCGGCGGCGGCCCGGAGCTGATCGAAGAGAACAAGGCGCTGTTGCCGCTGTACATCGCCCATGGCATCACCACCATCCGCGACGCCTCCGGTGATCTGCCCACGCAGGTACTGCAATGGCGCGGGCAGATCCGTGACGGCAGCCTGATGGGGCCGCAGCTGTTCACCTCCGGCGCCAAGATCGAAGGGGTGAGGCCGGTCTGGAAGGGAACGATCGAGGTCGGCAGCCAGGCCGACCTGGATGCGGCCTTCGTGCGGTTGAAGCAAGACAAGGTCGACTTCGTCAAGATCACCGACAGCACGCTGACCCCGGATCTGTTCCTGGCGGCGGTGCGCGGCGCGCGTGCCAACGGGCTGCGTGCCTCCGGCCACATTCCGATGGCGTTGACGGTGCAACAGGCGGTGGACGCCGGTATCAGTTCCATCGAACACCTGGACTATGCGTACAAGGCCGGGGTCAAGAACGAAGCGGCGATTGCGGCCGCCTTCGCGGACAAGCGCATCGACAGTGCCGAAGCCAACCGGCAGCTGGACGCCGGCTTCGACCGGGACACGGCGATGGCGGCCTACCGCGGGTTCGCGGCCAAGGGGGTGTACGTCACGCCCACACTCAACGGTGGGCGCATCCTGGATTTCCTCGATCAGGACGACCATGCCAACGATCCGTACCTGGCCTACATCGGCCCCAAGCTGCAGGCGACCTATGGCTGGCGCGTCGAGCGCGCCGCCAAGGCGACGCCGGCGCAGATCGAGGCGCGCCATCGCGAGTACCACCAGGTGGCGGCGGTGCTGCCGATGCTGCAGCAGGCCGGGGTCACGATCATGGCCGGCACCGATGCCGGCTTCCTCAACTCGTTCAACTATCCCGGCATCGGCCTGCACGACGAGCTGAGCCTGTTCGTCAAGGAAGGCCTGACCCCCGCGCAGGCACTGTCGGCGGCGACGTGGGCAGGGCCGTCGTGGTTCGGGATGCTGGATCGCTATGGCGGCATCGCGGTGGGCAAGGCCGCCGACATGGTCCTGCTGGATGCCAACCCGCTGCAGGACATCAACGCCACCCGGCGCATCGACACCGTCTTGCTGCGCGGCCAGGTGTACGACCGCAAGGCACTGGATGCGCTACTGGAACAGACCCGGGCCAAGGTGGAGGCATGGCAGGGCGCGGCGAAGTGAGTGCATCGCCCTGGCAGTGACCTGCCAGGGCGGCTCGCGTCACCGCGCTGCGATGGCGCGGCCCAGCGCCGCGCTGGCCTCCAGGTGCGCGTCCGGCGCGATGGTGTCTACTTCCAGCAGCAACGTGGACGACACCACCGGTGCGCCGCAGTAGTCGAAGATGCCGGTGTCGATCTGGGTCTTCATGGCGGTCTCGTAGCCGCGCTTGGTCCAGGTGCGCTGGTCTGCACCGCCCAGGCCGACCAGATGCACCTGCAGGCGTGACAGCTTCTTCTCCACGCGGCCGCTGCTGTCGTCGTAGGCCCAGCCGTTGGAAAAGACCCGGTCGATCCAGCCCTTGAGCTGGGCGGGCATCGCCCACCAGTACACCGGAAACACCAGCACCAGCGTGTCGGCACGGTCCAGTCGGGACTGCTCGGCCAGCACGTCGCTGGGGAACGGCTGCCGCCGCTGGTGGCCGTCCAGGTCGGCCTGGGTGAAGCGCGGGTCGAAGCCTTCGCTGGCCAGGTCGGCCATTTCGACGGTCGCGGTGGGGTGGGCGCTGGTGATCCCGTCGCGGATGCGAGCGGCGACGGCGTGGGTGAGGGCGTCCGGGTTGGGGTGGGAGGTGACGATGAGGGTGTGCATGGGGGGAATCCAGGTGACGGGGGAGGGTGTATACTTTTGGTAAGTTACGTCCAGTAAGTTACGATTGGTATATAGCCATGTCAAGCCGCCTGCCTGAACCTCCGGATGCCGCGCCCCGCCGCCGGCTGAGCCGCGCCGACCGCCAGCAGCAACTGCTGACCGAGGCGTGGCGACTGGTGCGCGAGGAGGGCACCGATGCGCTGACGCTGGGGCGGCTAGCTGAGCGCTCGGGCGTGACCAAGCCGGTGGTGTACGACCATTTCGGCACCCGCGCCGGATTGCTGGCCGCCCTGTACCGCGATTTCGACGCGCGCCAGGACGTGGTGCTGCAGACGGCACTGGCTGCCGCCGGCCCGACCCTGCAGGAAAAAGCCGAGGTGATCGCGCAGGCCTACGTGGCGTGCGTGCAGACCCAGGGGCGCGAAATTCCCGATGTGGTGGCGGCGCTGGCGGGCTCGCCGGAGCTGGCGCGCGTCAAGCGCGAGTACGAGACGGTGTTCCTCGAGCAGTGCCGCGCGCTGCTCGCGCCGTTCGCGCGTGATCAGTCGCTGCCGTCGGTGGGGCTGTGGGGAATGCTGGGCGCAGCAGAAGGGTTGTCGTATGCCGCCGTGAACGGCGACATCACCGCGGCGCAGGCGCAGCGTGAGTTGGCCGAGACGATCGTGTCGATGGTGACGCGCGCCTGAGCGCACGGGCGCGACGGGGCGTGGCAGCGTGCGTTGCTTATGACGAATGCAGGTCTGCATATGCCACGCGGCGCAGCCGCGACACCGAAAACGCATGCGTAGTTCCCTGCTGCCTGTTTCATTGCGATGTCAGTCACAGGCGGTGTCATGAATTGTTTAGTGACATGCGGGCGGCGTCTACGCGCGACGGCCAACTTCGCACGCGCCGCTAACCCGTGCCCGCCTACGGTGCAGTCACCGGCATCATTTCGTTGCCGAACACCGGAGATGCACAGATGGGTACCAACCAGAACCCGCAGCAGAACCAGCAGAATCAACAGAACCAGCAGGACAAAAACCAGCCGGGTCAGCAGGGCCAGCAACAGCAGCAGCGCGATCCGCAGCGCCAGGGCCAGCAGCAACAGCAGGACCAGGATCAGGACCAGAAGCGCGAACGCGCCGGTCAGCAGGGCGGGCAGGACGAAGAAGAATAAGTCGGCTGCCGGTTGAACACTGTGCAGGGGCCCGGCCGATTGGTCGGGCCTCTGCTTTTGCAGGAGGCGGCGGGCGGATACACGCCGTTACAGGGATCTATGTGATAAGCATTCGCATTTAGGATACACTGCGCTGTCTCCATGTGAAGAGGGCGGCGTGGCTCCGTGCTGCCGTCCACCAGTGCCCATGACGTTGTCCTTTGCGGCCCGCCGCCGCGTATATGCCTTGCTGCCCCTGGCCGGTCTGATGGTGGGCCTGGCCTGTACCGTGCCCAGCGCATCGGCACAGCAGCGCAATCCGCAGCAGCGGGTGAGCAACACGATTTTCGAGCAGAAGGCCGAGAGCTATCGCTTCGAGCGCTTCAGCCTGGACAGTCCGGACGGACAGCGCCGCTGGCAGGTCAACGTGGGCATTCCGTTGCGCGGCGGAAACGCGCCGGCGCCGGTGCTGTACATGCTCGACGGCAACGCCGCGGCGATGGTGATGGACCAGCCGCTGCTGGCCGAGCTGGCTGCGCGCAAGGCCGCGCCGGTGCTGGTGTTCATCGGCTACGACAACGACCTGCGCATCGACTCGCCCGCGCGCACCACCGACTACACCGCCTGGATCGACCGCGCCGACGATGAAGGTGGGCAGCCGACCGTGGTGGGCGGCGGTGCGTTTGCATTCCAGGACCTGATCGAACGGCGGATCAAGCCGGAAGTGGAGAAGCGCGCCACCATCGACCGCCAGCAGCAGGCGCTGTGGGGCCACTCGCTGGGCGGCCTGTTCGTGCTGAGCACGCTCTACACCCGGCCGGCGGCATTCCAGTACTACCTGGCCGCCAGCCCCTCGCTGTGGTGGAGCCAAGGTGCGCCACTGGGCGACATGGAGCGGCAGTTCCTGGAGAACCAGCATGGCCAGCCCGCCACGGTGTGGGTGATGCTCGGCGGCGCCGAGCGCGTCGGTGATCGCGGCAAGCGCGACATGAGCAACCCGCGCGTGGTGGCGCACCTGCGCCGGATCGGCGGCGCTACGCCGGATGCGGCCATGCAGTTGTCCCAACGCCTGTCCAAGGTGCCGGGGCTGGAGGTGCATTACCGCGAATTCGATGGTCTGGGCCACGGCCCGATGCTGTCGGCGTCGTTGCAGGCCGCCTTGAGCGCGCTGTATGGCGTGGGCGACCGCAGCCGGGAAGCGCCCACGCAGCCCTGAACCCCCATTCTCTGCACGGCCTGGCCGTGCACCCCCGCTACCCAGGCTTTCCGTGCGCCTCTGCACCGGCCCAGGCAACCAATGAACCCCCGCGCGCTGCGCGGTACCCCGTGCAAGGAGCCTGTCATGTCATTCCGTTCTTCCCTCCGTCTCACCACCCTGGCCGCCGGCCTGCTGCTGGCCGTCGTCGGCAACGCGCAGCCCGTGTTCGACCAGCCCGCCAGCGTGTTCAAGGGCGAAGTTGTCTCGCGTGGTGAGAACGTCGTGCCGGGCAGCACGGCCGACGTGATCGGCCGCGGCTTCGTGCCGGGCCAGCAGGTCAGCCTGCTGCGGGGCGACACCGTGCTCAACGCGCAGCCGCTGACCGTGGATGCCGAAGGCAACTTCAAGACCCAGCTGCAGATTCCCGCCGATGCGGTGCCGGGCACCCACCCGGTGGTGGTGCGCGCCAGCCAGCCGGCCGCCGCGGCCGTGCTCAAGCTGCGCGTGTCGCCGCAGCTGCCGCTGTCCGGGCAGGACCAGTTCACCACCCAGTCCAACAAGCTGGTGCAGGGCCTGTACCAGTCGGCCTACAGCGCGGCCAGCAACGCGGTCTTCGTGACCTCGGCCGTGGGCCGCCCGCCGGTGACCCAGTCGCAGCTGCTGAAGGTGGACCCGAAGACGCTCAAGGTGGTCAAGGCGATCACTCCGGCACAGGTGCCCGACGCGAAGGGCGGCAGCGTGTTTGCCGTGTACGGCGTGGGCGTGGACGACGCCAGCGGCACCGTGTGGGTGACCAACACCCGCCAGGACAGCGTTGCGGTCTACCGCCAGTCCGATCTGTCGCTGGTGCACCAGTTCCCGGTCGGCACGGTGCCGCATGCACGCGACGTGGTGGTGGATGCCAGGCACGGTAAGGTGTTCGCGTCGGCGACCGGTGAAGACCATCTGTCGGTGTTCGATGCCAAGACCTTCAAGGCGCTGGAGCCGATCACCCTGGCGTCGGGCGTGGACGATGAGAAGTTCGTTCCGATGAGCCTGGTGCTGGACGAAGCCAGCGGCAAGCTGTTCACCGTCAGCATCGGCACGCCCGAAGCGGCGGTGATCGACGTGGCCAGCGGCAAGGTCGACAAGGTGATCGACCTGGGCAATTCGATCAGCGCCTCCGGCGTGGCTTATGACGCGCAGCAGAACCGGCTGTACGTGGCCTCGCAGGGCACCGACAACCTGCTGATCGTGGATGTCGCCAGCGGCAAGGTGCTGCACGACGTCGCGGTGGGTGCCGGCGCGCTGAACGTTGCCTTCGATCCGATGGCGGGGCTGGCCTACGTGACCAACCGCGGTGCCGGCACCGTGACCGTGGTGGACCGCAGTGGCAAGGTGGTCGGCAACCTTGACGGCGGCACCTTCCCCAACCACGTGCGTGCCGACGGCAAGGGCAACGTGTTCGCGGTGAACAAGTCGCGCGGCACCGACGATGCCAAGGGCGACCGCATCACCCGCATCGCGCTGCGCCAGCGTTGAGTCAACGAGCAGGGCGGTCATCGGCCGCCCTGTCGAAGGAGTCATGATGAAATCCAGTACTTCCCTGCGGCTGTTGCCGCTTGCCATGGCGGTGGCGCTGGCCGCCTGCAGTGGCCCGGCTACCCCGCCCGCCGCCGATGCGCCCGCGGCAAATGCCGCGTCGGCCAGCGACACGCCCGCTGACGGCGCATTGCCTGCCGACTGGACGCGCCTCGATGGCGGCGCGCTGCCGAGCCTGGTCGGCCAGGCTGCCGTGCTGCCGGCCAAGGTGCGGTCCGATGACGGTGCCGAGGTCGAGGTGGATGACACCAGCCGGATCATCGTCGGCGGCGACGACGTGATTGCGGTGATCGATGCGCTGGGCCTGGGCAAGCAGGTGTTTGCCGCGCCGAAGAACACCACGACTGCGTCCGGCCGCGCCGCGCCGCACCAGTTCCTGTTCAACCGCACCACGGGCGTGGAAGGCGTGCTCAGCCTGCAGGGCTCGCTGTTCCTGGGCAACAGCCTGCGCCGCCATACCGAGCTGGCACAGAAGCTGCGCGCGGTGGGCGAGCCGGCGGTGGTGGTGGACGACCTGCAGCCGGCACCGGACAAGGTGCGCAAGATCGCCGCGGCGCTGGGCCTGGCCGATGCCGGTCAGACGCTGGCCACCCAGGTGCAGCAGCAGCTGGACGAAGCGGCGGCGATCGGCACCGCCAGTGGGCGCAAACCGCGCGTGATCCACGTGTCGGCCACCGGTGCCGGCGGCGCGCCTACCGTGGCCGGTACCGACAGTGCGTCGGCCAAGCTGATTGCGCTGGCCGGTGGGCTCAACATCGGCACCGAAGCGGGCGTGGCCAACTACTCGGCGCTGAGCAATGAGGGCGTGGTGGCGGCGGCACCGGAGGTGATCCTGGTGACCGAGCACGACCTGGCCCTGTTCGGCGGCGCCGACGGCCTGTGGAAGGCCTACCCGACCCTGAAACAGACCCCGGCCGGGCAGGCCAACCGGGTCTGGGTGATGCCCGACGTACAGCTCAAGTACGCCAGCGTCGGTTCGGGCGTGGGCGCACTGACGTTGGCCAAGGCGCTGGCGGCGCTGCCCAAGGCATGAGTCCGGCCGATCGGCGCCGCCGACGCGGGCGCGGCATGTTGTTGCTGGCGGCGGTGGTGCTGCTGCTGGCGGTGCTGGCCTCGTTCGCGGTGGGGCCGTTGCGGCTGCCACCGCTGGAGGTGCTGCAGGCGCTCGGGGTGAAGCTGGGGCTGGTGGACCCGCAGGCGGTGAGCAGCCGTGACCTGGCCGTGGTCTGGCAGCTGCGCATCCCGCGCGCGCTGCTGGGGGCGATGGTCGGCGCTGCGCTGGCGATGGCCGGTGCGAGCCTGCAGGGATTGTTCGGCAATCCGCTGGCCGACCCGGGCATCGTGGGCGTCAGCCAGGGGGCGGCGCTGGGTGCGGTGGCGGCCATCGTGCTGGGCGCGGCCGGTGCGGCCGGCTGGATCGTGCCGGTGGCCGCGTTCGTCGGCGGTGCCGTGGCGATCAGTCTGACCTACCTGCTGGCGCGGCCGGGCAAGGGCAGCGGCAACGCGACACTGTTGCTGGTGGGCATCGCGATGGCGGCGTTCTGCTCGGCGCTGATCGGTTTCCTGACCTACATCGCCAGCGAAAGCGAGTTGCAATCGCTGGTGTTCTGGCAGATGGGGTCGCTGGCGCGGGCCAGCTGGAGCGACGTGGTGGCGGTGCTGCCGTTGTTCGCCATCGGTGTGTTCGCGCTGCAGCGTCTGTCCACGCCACTGGACATGCTGGCGCTGGGCGAGCGCCAGGCCCAGCACCTGGGCCTGGACGTGGCCCGTACGCGACGGCGATTGGTGGCTTTCAGCGCGCTGCTGGTGGGGGCCGCCGTGGCGTTTGCCGGTTCGGTGGCGTTCGTGGGTCTGGTGGTGCCGCACGTGGCGCGCATGCTGGTCGGCCCGGGCCATCGCTGGTTGCTGCCGGTGTCGGGCGTGCTGGGCGCGCTGTTGATCGTGGTGGCCGATACGGCCGCACGCACGCTGGACCCGCCGGCGGAGATTCCGCTGGGCCTGTTCTCTGCCGCGCTGGGCGCGCCGTTCTTCCTGTGGCTGGTGCTGCAGCAGCGTCGCAAGGACACCCCATGAGCGCGCTGTTGCGCCTGCGCGGGGTGATCGTGCGCCGCCAGCTGCGCGAGATCCTGCATGGGATCGCGCTGGATTTCGTGCCCGGCACGGTGACGGCGCTGGTCGGCCCGAACGGTGCGGGCAAGTCGACCCTGCTGGCGGTGGCCGCAGGCGACCTGCAGGCCGATGCGGGCGAGGTGCTGCTGCAGGGCAGGCCGCTGGCCGACTACAAGGCCGGGCCGCTGGCGCGCGAGCGCGCGGTGATGCCGCAGGAACACGGCGTGCGGTTCGCCTTCAGCGTGGAGGAAGTGGTGGCGATGGGGCGGTTGCCGCATCCGCCGGATCCGGTGGCGGACGATGCGCAGGTGGAAGCGGCCATCGACGCCGCCGAGCTGCAGGCGCTGCGCCTGCGCGAGGTGCAGCAGCTGTCCGGTGGCGAATCGGCCCGCACCACGTTTGCCCGGGTACTGGCCCAGCAGACCACCTTGCTGCTGCTGGATGAGCCAACCGCGGCACTGGATCTGCGCCACCAGGAGCGCACCCTGCGCAGCGTGCGCGCGCTGGCCGATGCCGGTGCCTGCGTGATCGTGGTGCTGCACGACCTGAATCTTGCGGCGGGCTACGCCGACCGCATCGTGCTGCTGGAACAGGGCAGGGTGGCGGCCGATGGCACGCCTGCGGAAGTGCTCACCGAAGCCCACCTGGGCCGCGTGTACCAGCAACCGGTGATCGTCCTGCAGCACCCGCAGCGCGGCGTGCCGCTGGTGGTGGTAGCGGACGCGGACTGACGCGCGGCGATGTATGGCGGCGCCTTCCGATCGGTGGGTGCCGAGGTTTGCCTGATCGCGGTGGATGCCAATATTCACCTGATTGTGGATGCCGACGTTCACCTGATCGGTGGGTGCCGACCGTGCGTCTGATCGGTAGGTGCCGACCGTTGGTCGGCACGAAAGGCCAACGACGGGTAGGTGCCGACCGTTGGTCGGCACGAAAACCCACGCACCGGTAGTGCCGGCCGCTGGCCGGCTCCACGCAATTCCGGATCACGAGCAGCCGACCAACGGTCGGCTCTACCGGGGGCGCGATGCCTGCAGCCGACCAACGGTCGGCTCTACCGTGCGTTACCGGGCCCCGTTACCGGGCCCCGTTACCACCCCAACGTCGCAGTCGCCGTCACCGTGCGGCCGCTGCCGTAATAGCACGACGACACGCCGGTGCAGGTGGACACGAAGCGCTTGTCGGCCAGGTTGCTGGCATTGAGCGCCAGCCGCACCGTGGTGCTGCCGATCTGGCCCACGTCGTAGCGGATCGCCGCATCGAACAGCGTGTATGAGGGAATGCGGTACAGATTGGCGCTGTCACCGTAGCTCACCCCGTTGTAGCGCGCCCCGGCCGCCAGGCTCAGGCCCTGCAGTGCGCCGCCGTGGAAGGTGTAGTCGGCCCAGAACGAGGCGCTGTAGTCGGGCACCATCGCCAGCTCCTTGCCTTTGTACGGTGCCGAGCGGGTCATCTCCGAGTCCATGCGCGACGCCGCGCCGATCAGGCTGAAGCCCTCGAACGGGGTGATCCGGCCTTCCAGTTCGATGCCGCGTACCCGGCCTTCGTCACCCTGGATCGAGCAGACGGCGGTGCCGGTGGCGCCGCAGGTGCGGTGGCTGGCGATCGGATCGTCGACGATCATGTTCTGCTGGCGCAGGTCATACACCGCCAGCGTCACCAGCCCATCCACGCTGGCCGGCTGGTACTTCAGGCCGGCCTCCCACTGCGAACCGGTGACCGGCTCGAAGGTGGCCCGGGTGAAGCTGTCCAGCGGCGACTTGGTCGAGGGCTGGAACGACTCGGCGTAACTCACATACGGGGTCAGGCCGTTCTCGAACACATACAGCACGCCGGCGCGGCCGGTGAAGGCCTCGCTCTTGATCACGTTGCGCCCGCCGGGCGTGGAAATGCCGGTGCCGATGTTGCGGTTGGCGCTGCTGCTGTCGTCCTTGGTCCAGTCGTAGCGGCCGCCCAGGGTCAGGCGCCAGTTGCCCAGCGCCAGCTGGTCCTGCAGGTACACACCGCTCTGCCGGTTGACGCCGGCGGTGGGCGTTTCGGTGCTCACCGTGGGCACGTAGTTGGAATACACCGGGTTGAAGATGTCGATCGGGCGCGGGCTGCTCATCGCGCTGCGCACGCCGTCCCAGTCGGCACGCTGCCAGTCCCAGCCCAGCAGCACCGTGTGGTCGACCGCGCCGGTGGTGAAGCGGGCCTGCAGGCGGGTGTCGAAGGTGTCGCCATCCGAGTCGCCGGTACCCATCACGCCGCGACGGTTCTGGGTGCGGCCATCGGCATTGAGCGCGCCGAAGGTCACCACGCCGCGGTACAGCGAATCCACGTGGGTGCGGCGCGCGCTCTGGGTCAGCGTGAGGTGGTCGTTGAACTGGTGCTCGAACAGCCAGCCAGCGGTCCACACGGTGCGGTCGAAGGTGTTCCAGCCGGGCTCGCCGATGAAGGTGCTGTTCTTCATATAGCCGTAGGCGGTGGGGTTGAGCGTGCCGGCGGCGGGCAGGAACTGGTAGGTGGAGCCGCCGTCGTCCTTCTGGTACATGCCGAGCAGGGTCAGACGGGTGCGGTCGGCGATCTGCCAGGTGTAGCTGGGCGCCAGGAACCAGTGCTTCTGTTCGGTGTGCTGGATCTGGGTGTCGCCATCGCGGTACAGCCCGACCAGACGGAACAGATGGCCGTTGCCGGTGGTGCCGGTGCCCACGTCGAAGGCGGCGTTGTACTGGCCGTTGGCGTCCACGCCCAGACGCAGTTGCTGCGGCTGGTCCGGCGTAGGCGTCTTGCTGACCTGATTGACCATGCCGCCCGGCGCCACCTGGCCGTACATCACCGCCGACGGCCCCTTGAGCACTTCCACGCGGTCCAGGTTCCAGCTGTCGAACATGCTGCGGTTCCACTGGCTGCCCTGCGGTGCACGCATGCCGTCCAGGGTGACATTGTTGGCCCAGCTGCCGGCATCGAAGCCGCGGATGCGGAAGTCGTCCACGCGGTTGTCGATGCCGCTGCTTTCCAGGCTGACGCCGGCCACATAGCGCATCGCATCATTGAGCGACTGCACGCCGCGCGCATCCAGCTCGGCGCGCTCGATCACCGACACCGACTGCGGCGTTTCGGCAATGCTGGTGCTGGTCTTGGTGGCGCCGCTGGTGCTGTTGGCGGTGCGGTACGCGTTGACCTGGACCGCATCCAGCGCGGTGGCCTGCTGCGCGGTTGCGTCGTAGGCCAGTGTGGTGGCGGCCAGCGTGCAGGCCAGGGACAACAGGGTGCGGCGCAGCCTGTAGGGGAGGGGGGAAGAAGAGTGCATGGCGCGGCTCGGGACGGAGGGGGCGACTGCCTGGCCGGTGGCGATGCGCAATGCTGCGGACGTCGATTCCGCTCCAGGCAACGGGGAATCTGCACGCCATTTTAACCGGTTGGCGAGCTGATGCAATTGCAACCCATTCGCATATCTGCCATTGCGACATCTGGTCGCAGCGGGCCACGGGGCCGACCCGCCCACGTATCATGCGCGACCCTGTTCGACGTCGAGCTCCATCGACGCGTTTCCGCAAAGGACTGATCGCATGACCCACACCCCCCCACGCATCGCACTCGCCGCTGCGCTCCTTGCGCTCTCTGGCGCCGCCACGGCCGCCTCGTTGAGCACTGTGTCGCTGAACAAAGCCGCCTCGGACGCGGCCAGCATCGACGTGCAGCACCTGCCCGGCAAGGGCGCGGAGATCTCGCGCATGCAGACGCAGCATTTCGCCGACGGTGACCAGCTCACCACCTGGGCCGACGGTGGGGTGATGATGCTGTGCCGCAAGGTGGGCTACATCAAGGTGCCCGCCGACAAACCGGAGGTGGCCACGCTGCCGCTGGAACAGCGGCAGATGCTGGTGTACGCGGCGATGATGGGCAGCGTGGGCGGGGTGGTGCAGGTGATGCAATGGACGGGCGAGAACGTGCAGGTGGCCGACGACGGCAGCGAAACCACGCGCAGCGCCGAATCCAAATGGGCCTATGGCGTGGAGCGCGCCGAGGTGACCACCCAGCGCATGCCCGACGGTGCGTTGCGGGTACGTGCGCGCAAGACCGCCACGGAAGAATCCACGCCGCGTTCCGGACCTGATGCCAGTTTCAGCACCGATGCCGACCGTGACGCACGGATGGCCGAGCTGCCGGCCGTGGGCAGCTGGATGGAGGTGCTGATCGGTACGCAGCCGAAGCCGGCCCGCATCGACCCGGCGTTCTCCCTCACCGGGTGGGTGTCCTCGGGCGAAGGGCACGCCGCAACCGTGGGCGAGGCCCGGGCGGCGGCGGGCTGCAGGGACTGAGTCGTCCTACGCGCCATTGTTCTGTTGTTGGCCGATCCATCGCTGGATGGATGGCAGTGTTCTGCTGGTGTGGCGTAAAAGCCCTTGCCGCCCGCCTGCACAGGTCTACAATGGCGCCATTCCTTCCGGGCCACCCCGATGCGTTCGCAACCGCTCCTGACGTTTTTTACCCAGACCCGCGCAAGCGTGGAACGGGCGCGTCTGCCCTGCGGCTCATCCGGCGGCTGATCGATACCCGATCCCCCTGAACGCCCCAGACAGAGCGCCCCACCGGGCGCTCTTTTCGTTTCCGCGCTTCACTTCCTTCCCCGCTACACAACTTCGCAAAGGAGAACGTGCCATGCACCAGATCGCCGAGCCCCAAACCTGGCCGCACGCCCGTTAGCCAACGGCGGCGTGCGGCTCCCCGATGTTGGCGACACGAGCATTGACCATGAACACCCCTACCCACCTTCTTTCCCACTGGCGCAACCTGGGCATCATTGCCCACATCGACGCCGGCAAGACCACGCTCACCGAACGCCTGCTGTGGAAAACCGGCGAGATCCGTCGCGTCGGCGAAGTGCATGACGGCGCGGCCACCACCGATTTCTCGGCGATCGAGCGCGAACGTGGCATCACCATCGGTGCAGCGGCCGTGCAGGCGCACTGGGCGCCCCGCGGTGGCGACGACCATCGCCTGACCCTGATCGACACCCCCGGGCACATCGATTTTGCGATCGAAGTGGAGCGTTCGCTGCGCGTGCTGGATGGCGCGGTGGCGGTGTTCTCCGCGGTCGATGGTGTGCAGCCGCAGTCCGAAACGGTCTGGCACCAGGCGCGCCGGCACGGCGTGCCGCTGATCGCCTATGTCAACAAGATGGACCGAGTGGGCGCCTCGTTCGAGCGCGTGCTGGGCCAGTTGCAGGACAAGCTGCAGGCGCGGCCCTGGGCGCTCGGCTGGCCGTTGGGCGAAGAAAGCCAGTTCCACGGCTGGGTCGATTTCGTCGACCGCCAGATCGTGGAGTGGGACGACGCCGGCAACCCGACCCGCCAGGACTGGAACGCGGACCAGCAGGCGCAGTGGCAGCCGCATCGCCTGCGCCTGATCGAAGCCGTGGCCGACCATGACGAGGTGCTGGCCGATGCGTGGCTGGCCGGTACCGCGGTGGACGACGCACAGCTGCGCGCTGCGCTGCGGCGGGCCACCCTGGCCGGTGCGGGCGTGCCGGTGCTGGCCGGTGCTGCGTTCAAGAGCAAGGGTATCGACACGTTGCTGGATGCGATCGTGGATTTCCTGCCCTCGCCATTGGACCGCCCTGCGGTCGTTGCCACCCGTGGCGACGACGAGGTGCTGCTGCCGCCGGACCCGAAGGGACCTCTGGCGGGCCTGCTGTTCAAGATCACCCACCAGAGCCATGCCGCGTTGAGCTTCGTGCGGCTGTACTCGGGCACGTTGAAGGTGGGTGACCAGGTGGCCAGTTCGCAGCACGCACAGGGCCGGCGCATCAGCCGGCTGGTACGGGTGCAGGCCGATCACACCCACGACATCACCGAGGCGGTGGCCGGTGAGATCGTGGCGGTGATCGGCTGGAAGGATGCGGTGAGCGGTGAAACGCTCAGTGCGCCGTCCGTGCCGCTGCTGCTGGACACCATCCATGCCCAGCACGCGGTGCTGGCCTGGCGGTTGAACGCCGACAAGGCGTCCGACCTGATCCGGATGAGCCAGGCGCTGTCTAGCCTGGCCCAGGAAGATCCCTCGTTCCGCGTCGCGACCGATGCGGTGACCGGGGAGACCCTGATCTGGGGCATGGGCGAGCTGCACCTGGAGGTGATGGTCGAACGTCTGCGCAGCGAGTGGAATGTGCCGGTGCGGGTGGGTGAGCCACGCGTGGCGTATCAGGAAACACCGGCGCGCGCGGTGCAGGGCGTGGAAGGCAAGGTGGCCAAGCAGACCGGCGGCCAGGGCCAGTTCGCCCGGGTGCTGATCGAGGTGGCGCCCACCGGTGACGATGCGGTGCGCTTTGTCGACCGCACCGTGGGCGGGGTGATCCCGAAGGCGTTTGTGGCGGCGGTAGAGAAGGGCGTGCGTGCGGCGCTGGAAGAAGGCCCGCGCGGGCATCCGGTGGTCGGGATCGAGGTGACCCTGACCGACGGCCAGACCCATGCCAAGGACTCGTCGGAGATGGCGTTCCATCGCGCCGGCAGCGAGGCGGTGAAGGCGGCGCTGGCCACGACAGGCACGCGCCTGCTGGAGCCGGTGATGGAGGTGGCGATCCATGCGCCCTCGGGCAACGTGGGCGATGTGGTGGGCGACCTCAACCGTCGGCAAGGGCGGGTGGCGTCGATCGAGGACCACGGTGCGCAGGTGGAGGTGTTGGGCTATGCGCCGCTGGCGCGGCTGGCCGGTTACACCACGGCGTTGCGCTCGCTCACCCAGGGGCGTGCGTCCAGTGACATGCGCTTCAACGGCTACGAGGAAGTGCAGGCCGCATGACACGCTGGTAGGCGCCGACACACGCCGGTGGGCACCGACACACGCCGGTGGGCACCGACACGCGTCGGTAGGCACCGACCGTTGGTCGGTGCATGCGGGGGCCGGGCAACCGGCCCCCTTTTTTTGGTTCTTCGCCGATATACGGGGCAAGCAGAAGCGTGCCTTGACGCTTTCCAAACGCGGCCGTCGGTGGGTCGGGCGCTGGGCCCCCATGCCCTTTCCGGCGAATGTCCTCCGGCGTCGGCCTGCGGCCGCCACCTCCCCCTTTATTTCGCCTCCAAGGGCATGGGGACCCAGCGCCCGACCCACCGACCACCGTCAAAAAGCGCGGCGTCGTTGCCTATCCTGCAGCAAGGTCGGGGTGGGCGGTGGCCACGGTGAAAGCCAGACGCATTACCACAACGTTGCCGTGGCACTTGGGGCCAACATCAGCCGCCGCTCACCCGGCAGAAGAACACCCATTCGGGATCTCCTTCATCCAGGTTGTCGATGTACCCGCTGCGCTGGAATCCGGCCTGCAGCAGCAGCGCGTGCATTGCGGTGTTGGAGCGGTTGGTCGAGGTGAAGAGTTTGGGGCGCGCGCACTGCGCGCGGAGGTGCTCGACCAGCTGGCGGGCCAGGCCCTGGCGCCGATACCCGGGCCCGACCATCAGCATCTCGATGAATCCGCAGTTGAAGAACTGGTGGTGCAGGACGCCGTAGGCCGCTGCGCGCCCATCGACGAGGAGCACGTGGCAGGTGCCGGCCTGCACCCATGCCTGGATCTGGGCGGCACGCTCGGGCGCGTGTTGGGCCACGCTGTCGAGGGCTACCAGGGCCTCGATGTGGTGGGGTGCGGCGGGGCAGATGTCGATCACGCGTTACCGTCCTTGCTGATTACACGGTGCAAAGGGCACCTTGCCCATTCTGGCCTGCGCGGACGCCGCTGGGACCACCCAGGCGTTCTGCATTTACACTACCGGGCTGGGCCACGCGTTTTCGCGGGGGCCTGTTTCCCGACTTCTGGAGCCTCCGATGACCCTTGCGCACTTTTACCCGATCGGCACCCCCGGACAGCCCTGGGGCGACGCCGAGCGCGCGCAATGGCGGGCCCGCCAGCAGCGCCAGCGCAGCTACCACGAAGACGTGGTGGCCGCGCTGGAGCGCCTGGGCGAGCGGTTCGAGGTGGTCCAGTATGGCCAGCTCGACTATGCCCCGGACCACTACCCGCTGTTTGCGGTGGTGAACCAGGCGTGGGACCCGGCGCTGCCGAGCGCGCTGGTGACCGGTGGCGTGCACGGCTATGAAACCAGTGGCGTGCACGGCGCGCTGCAGTTCCTGGACCAGCATGCCGAAGACTATGCCGGGCGCATCAACCTGATCGTGGCCCCGTGCGTCAGCCCGTGGGGCTATGAGCGGATCCAGCGCTGGAATCCCGATGCGATCGATCCCAACCGCAGCTTCCGTGACGGCGGCCAGATCGAAGAGGCGGCCGCGCTGATGCGCTGGGTGGGCGCCCTTGTAGATGGCCTGCTGGTGCATCTGGACCTGCACGAAACCACCAACAGCGACCTGGAAGAGTTCGATCCGGCCCGCTGCGCGCGTGACGGCAAGGAGCTGGTGCCGGACATCATTCCCGATGGCTTCTACGTGATCGGCAACAGCGAAGACCCGCAGCCGGCGTTCCAGCAGGCGCTGGTGGCCGCGGTGGAGAAGGTCACGCATATCGCACCGGCCGATGCCAAGGGCGAGCTGATCGGCATGCCGTTGCAGTCCAACGGGGTGGTGTGGGGCGAATCCCGCTCGATCGGTGCCTGCGCCGGCTTCACCAACGCACGCTATGCCACCACCACCGAGGTGTATCCGGACAGCCCGCGCACCAATCCGCAGGAATGCAACGATGCACAGGTGGCGGCCGTGTGCGCCGGCCTGGACTTCGCGCTGGCCCAGCGCTGATCACCGCCGTCATGTCGTCACCGGGAACTCCCAACCCCGCTGCCGCCGATGACGGCGATGCGCTGCATTTCTGCAGTACCTGCGCGTTTTCCGATGCGTGCATGTCGCAGGGCTACGACAAGACCGCGCTGGCCGACCTGCATGTGCTGGTGGACCACGTGGGGCCGTTCCGCGCGGGCGAGCACATCTTCCGCGCGGGCGATGCGTTCGATTCGATCGCCGCGGTGCGCGGCGGCATGGTCAAGACCTACCTCAACGACAGCCAGGGCAACGAGCAGGTGCTGGGCTTCAGCCTGCCCGGCGAGGTGATCGGGCTCAACGCGATCCACGGGGCGCGTTACCCCTGCAACGCCGTCGCGCTGGATACGGTGTACCTGTGCCGGTTCTCGTTCCCGCGCATGAGCCTGCTGGCCACGCGCATGCCCGGCCTGCAGGCCAAGCTGTTCAGCCTGCTCAGTGCCGAGATCGGCAAGGTGGCGTTGATGGCGGCCAACCATCGCACCGAAGAGCGCATGGCCGCGTTCCTGCTGGATCTGTCCGAGCGCTATGCACGGCGCGGCTTCTCGCCGCTGCGCTTCAACCTGAGCATGAGCCGGGTGGAGATCGCCAATTACCTGCGCATGGCGCCGGAAACCGCCAGCCGCGTGTTGCGCCGCCTCAGCGATGACGGCGTGATTGCCGTCAACCAGCGCGAAATGCAGGTGCTGCAGCCGGACCGACTGGCTGCGCTGGCTGCGGCAAGCGACGTGCCCGGCGCGGCTGGCTGACACAACGGTCTGGGCCACGGCAGCGCACAGCCCTGCCTTGGCGGAGTAGTCAGTACAGTTCCCGATGCAGCCGGCCCTCGGCCTGCAACGTATCCCATGTGCTAACGCCGCCTTCCTGGGCCGGCATGATCGTGTTGATCGCGTCCTGCACGGCAACGCCCAGGTGCTGCTTGTTGCCGCACAGGTACACGTGCGCGCCACGCAGCAGCAGGTCGCGTACCGTATCGGCCTGCTCAGCCAGGGCGTCCTGCACGTAATACTTGGCCGTGCCGTCGCGCGAGAATGCCGTGTGCAGTCCCTGCAGGCGTCCGTCGGCGCGCCACGCCTCCAGTTGCTGCTGGTAGAGGTAGTCGTGGTCGCGATGCTTCTCGCCGAACACCAGGTGCACCTCGCGCTGCTGGCCGGCGGCGTCAAGCTCGCGCAACAGGCCCATCAACGGCGCGATCCCGGTGCCGGTGCCGACCATCAGTAGCGGGGCATCCGGGTCGCGGGGCAGGTGGAAGCCCGGGTTGGAGCGGCAGTACACGCGGGCGCTGCCGTCGCCTTCCAGCAGCCAGCCGGTGGCGGTGCCGCGGCGCTCGCGCCCGGTGCGGGTGTAGCGCACCTCGCGAATGCACAGCGCCGCCTCTGCGCTGTCGGCAGCCGACGCAATCGAGTAGGCGCGCGGCAGGCACGGCGACAGCAGTGCCACCAGCCGTTCCAGCGGCACACGGTCCGGGCTGGCGTGGTCGTTCAGTACATCCAGCAGGTCAGCCCCATGCAGGTAGGCCTCCAGCGCCTGGCGTTGGCTGCTGCGGAGCAGGTCCTTGAGTGCATCGCTGCCGGTCAGTCGCGCCAGCTCGCGCAGCAGGGACTTGCCCAGCAGGCGCAGCTCTTTGTGACGGAGCAGCTCGACCGCGTCGCCCTGTCCATACCAGCGCGCCAGTGCCTGCAACAGGGCCGGGTCGTTCGGCGCCACCACGTGCAGGGTGTCGCCGGCGCGGTAGGCGATGCCGCTGCCGCGCAGGTCCAGCTCCAGGTGCCATGCTGCCGGATCGCGCGCGTTGAGGCGGCGCCGCGCGATGATCGGCGCCACGAACGCATTGTCCTCGGCATACGCGGTCACCTGCAGGCGAAGGTCGCGGCCGGCGGTCGGGTTGCCGTCCAGCACGTCGCCCAGGACCGGGGCCCATTGCTCGAAAAAGTGTTCGTAGCCGCCATCGGCGTCGACGCGCTGCATGATCGGCCGCGCCTGGCGGTCGCCCAGCAGGCTGTCCAACGTCTTGCTGAAGCCGCAGAACTGCGGGTAACCCGTGTCGCCGAGCCCAAACACGGCGTAGCGCAGCCCGGGCAGGGCAGGGCACTGCCGCAGCGCCTCGGCGAAGCGCTCGCCGTTGGCGGGCGGCTCGCCATCACCGAATGAGCTGGACAGTGCCAGCAGCACGTCGCCCGCACCGAGCGTGGTCACGTCGATGTCGTTGAAGGGCAGCACCTGCGGCGCATGCCGCTGCAGGGCCGGGAACGCGCCCAGGCGGTGGGCCAGGGCGCGTGCGTTGCCGGATTCGGAGCCGTATCCGACCAGGACGCGTTGGATCGGGGCGGCGGCGTCCATCAGGCGGCAGCGTAGAAGTCGTCGAACTTTTCCTTGCTGAACTCCACCGCCTCGAAGTTGCCCATCAGGTCATTCACCACGCGGCGGATGCTGATGTAGGCGGTGATCGTGCCGTCAGCGTCGAACAGCGGCTGCACGGTGGTGTCCACCACGTACAGCACGCCACCCTTGCCCAGGTTCGGCACGATGCCGGTCCAGCTCTTGCCGGCCTTGATCGTATCCCACATGTCCTTGTAGACAGCCTTGGGCACGTCCGGGTGGCGCACGATGCTGTGCGGCTGGCCAATCAGTTCGTCGCGGGTGAAGCCGGTGAGCGTGCAGAACAGGTCGTTGGCATAGGTGATGTTGCCCTGCAGGTCGGTGGTGGAGATCACCATGACGTTCTGCAGTGCGTTCAACAGCTGGGCATTGTCGGGGGCGTAAGACATGGCGGGTTCCTTGGAGCGGTGCGGTGGGTGCGGTGCCGGTGTACCGGCAACGCGTTGACGTCGTGTCCCGTACAGGATCGACGTAGCCCCCAGGCACCACCATGACAAAGGTCAAGGTCGCCGTTGCCGCTGCTGCGACATTGCGTCGCACGTGTGCACGCACGCGGTGCGAACGGCGCCCGCACCGCTGTGCATGCGCAGCGGGTACTTACAGGATGTCGCTGTACGCGCAGCCCACCGTCACCCAGCCCGGCGAGTAGCTCAGGTCCACCAGCACGCGGGCCGTGCGGTTGCCGCCCAGCGGCTTGCGGTAGTCCATGCCTTTCCAGCCGTAGGTCTCCTCCATGGCGGCCTGGTCCGGGCGCGGCGACATGCCGCCGATGCGGTCCACGATGGTCTTGCCGCGGGTCAGTTCCTGGCCCGGCGCGACCTTGAAGGCCAGCAGCATTTCGGTGGTGCTGGACAGGTGCACCAGGTCGGACGTCTCACCCCAGGCGGTGATGGGTGCGTCGCTCTTCCAGAGGCTGAGCGCGGCGTCGCCCGACGCTGCCGAACCGGCATGGGCGAAGTCGGTGACTTCTTCGGCGTTGATGCTGTCGGTGAAGGCGGCCACCTGGTCAGCGGTGAGTTTGCATTCCAGCAGGCGGGACAGCGTAGCGGCGCTGTCCTGGGCCATGGCAGCGGTCGGTGCGAGCAGGCCGAGCAGGGCGCACAGGGTGGTGGTCTTGATGGACATCGGGGTATCTCTTCGTGCTGGTGATGGGATGCCGCGCGCACGTTCCGTGTGAGCACGCCGCAGCGGCGCACGGATTCTGCACGATTCCCCATGTCCATCGATAGCGTTGCGTGGCACTCACGTGAAGATGAGGTAAGGATCACATTTTCGATGTGTAGTACCATGTGCCGCTTGATCATTGTCTCGGGCCGTTGCCCGTCTCTCGGTCACCCTTCCTGCAGCGCCGTGGAATTCCACGCGGCCGTCCGGGAACGCCTGTTGCCACCCCTTCTTCGCGCCTCGTGCTGCGTTCTTTCGAAGGCGGTTCTTTCCTGTGCCGTGCGCGGGACCTCGGGCGTGGTGGTGGCCATGCTTCCAGGAGAAAGCAGAATGCAGGACCTGCATGCCGCACACGCCCATTTCGGGTGGTTCAAACGCCGTCGCCACGTCCAGGTGGATGAAGTGACCGTTGTTGATCGCCCGATGCTCAAGAAGGCCGTCGGTGCCGCCGCCCTTGGCAATGCCATGGAGTGGTTCGATTTCGGTGTGTACGGCTACATCGCAGTCACCCTCGGGCAGGTGTTCTTTCCCGCCAGCAATCCGACCGCACAGCTGATCGCCACCTTCGCCACGTTCACCGTGGCCTTCCTGGTGCGGCCGCTGGGCGGCCTGGTGTTCGGGCCGCTGGGGGACAAGTACGGCCGGCAGAAAGTGCTGGCCTTCACCATGATCCTGATGGCGCTGGGCACCTTCAGCATCGGTTTGATTCCGTCCTATGAGCGCATCGGTCTATGGGCCCCGGCGTTGCTGCTGCTGGCGCGGCTGGTGCAGGGCTTCTCCACCGGCGGTGAATACGGCGGTGCGGCCACCTTCATCGCCGAGTATTCCACCGACCGCAACCGCGGCTTGATGGGCAGCTGGCTGGAGTTCGGCACGCTGGGCGGCTACATCGCCGGCGCGGGCACCGTGACCGCGCTGCATATGGCCTTGAGCAGCGCGCAGATGCTGGACTGGGGCTGGCGCATTCCGTTCCTGGTGGCCGGCCCACTGGGCCTGCTGGGCCTGTACATGCGCATGAAGCTGGAAGAGACCCCGGCGTTCCGGGCCTATGCCGAAGAGGCCGACAAACGCGACAACGAGCGCCCCGGCCTGGGTGCGCTGTTCCGCGTGCATTGGCCGCAGCTGCTCAAGTGCGTGGGCCTGGTGCTGGTGTTCAACGTCACCGACTACATGCTGCTCACCTACATGCCCAGCTACCTCAGCGTCACCATGGGCTACGCCGAAAGCAAGGGCCTGCTGCTGATCATCATCGTGATGCTGGTGATGATGCCGCTCAACGTGGTCGGCGGCCTGTTCAGTGACAAGCTCGGCCGTCGCCCGATGATCATCGGCGCCTGCATCGCGTTGTTCGCGCTGGCCATTCCGTGCCTGAAGCTGATCGGTACCGGCAACGACTGGCTGATCTTCCTCGGCCTGATGCTGCTGGGCCTTGCCCTGGTGTGCTTCACCAGCTCGATGCCCTCCACGCTGCCGGCATTGTTCTACACCCCGGTGCGTTACAGCGCGCTGTCGATCGCGTTCAATGTCTCGGTGTCGCTGTTCGGGGGCACCACGCCGCTGGTCACCGCCTGGCTGGTCGAGCGCACCGGCGACCCGCTGGTGCCGGCGTACTACCTGATGGGCGCAGCCGTCATTGGCATCATCACCATGCTGTTCGTCAACGAAACCGCGCGCCTGCCGCTGCGTGGCTCGCCGCCGGCGGTGGCCAGCGAAGCCGAAGCGAGGGCCCTGCTGCGCAGCGACGCCCCGATGACCGTGGACAACGCGCAGCCGACGTTGCCCGAGGCGGCCACCCACGATGACGCACGCCCGGCCTGACCCGGCCGATTCCCGTGCGCCGCCGGTAATGCCGGCTGCTGGCCGGCTCCGGCGCGATCTCGGTAATGCCGGTCGCTGGCCGGCACGCGTCCCCTCACCGCGTGCCCCCATCTACGCACTGCAACATGCGACCGCCCCGGACCGGTGCTAGGATCGAACCCACCTTGAATCGATCTAAATTCAAACGCCATGACGAAAACGGGGACGGTGCGGTGGTTGGGGCTCGCGGTTGGAGCGATGTTGGTGGCCGGCGCAGCGGGAGCGGCACCGGCAAACGTGGGTGAACGTGCCTACGCCGCCGTCGATCCCTTCATCGGTACCGGCGGGGAGGGGCATACCTATCCCGGCGCCACGGTGCCGTTCGGCATGGTCCAGCTCAGTCCGGACACCCGCATCCAGCCGCGCGAGAAGGCCTACGGCTGGGCCGCCGGTTACCGTTATGACGACAGCAGCATCGTCGGCTTCTCGCACACGCATTTCTCCGGCAGCGGCCATTCGGACCTCGGCGACGTGCTGCTGATGCCGTTCACCGGCGATCCCGGGCTGGACCGCGGCGATCCGGAGAAGCCCCGCAGTGGCTATGCCTCGCGCTTCCACCACGACAACGAGAAGGCCGAGCCGGGTTACTACGCGGTAACGCTGGACGACTACAAGGTGCGCGCCGAGCTCACCGCCAGCGCCCGCACCGGCGTGCACCGCTACACCTATCCAAAGGGCGAGAAGGCGCGGGTGCTGCTCGACCTGCGCACCAGCCTGTATGACTATCCGGGCAAGATCCTGTGGTCGCGGCTGCGCCTGCAGCCCGATGGCACGGTCACCGGCTTCCGCGAAACCCGCGGTTGGGCGCCGGGCCGGCAGCTGTATTTCGCGATGCGTTTCTCGCGCCCGCTGACCGGCCACGCATTGCACAACACCGAAACCGACATTGCCTACAAGGGCTTCCCACCGCCGGGCCAGAACGACCCCACGCAGCGCCCGCAGATCGAAGGGCGGCAACTGGTGGGCACGTTCGATTTCGGCAGGCTGGATGCGCCGCTGGTGGTCACCGTGGCCATCTCGTCGGTGAGCGAGCAGGGCGCGATCGCCAACCTGGACGCCGAAGCGAAAGACCAGAACTTCGACCGCGTGCGTGCGGCGGCAAAGCAGCAGTGGACCCAGGCGTTGTCCGCCGTGGACATCGAGGCCCCCGAGCATGACCGCCGCAGCGCCTACACCGCGCTGTACCACAGCATGCTGGGCCCGACCCTGTTCATGGATGCCGATGGCCAGTACCGCGGTTCGGACAATGCCGTGCACCGCGCCGAGGGCTACACCAACTACTCCACGTTCTCGCTGTGGGACACCTACCGTGCGCTGCATCCGTTGCTGACCCTGGTGCAGCCGGAAAAGCGCAACAGCGACTTCATCAATTCGCTGATCGCCCACCAGCAGCACAGTGCGTACGGCATGCTGCCGGTGTGGGCGTTCCACGGCCAGGAAACCTGGTGCATGATCGGCTACCACGCCGTGCCGGTGATCGCCGATGCCTACCTCAAGGGTATCCGCGGTTTCGATGCGGACAAGGCGCTGGATGCGATGGTGGCCACCGCCAACTACGGCCCGTATGACGGCATCGCGCAGTACCGCGAACTGGGCTGGGTGCCGATCGACGAAGAGGGCGAGGCGGCCAGCAAGACGCTGGAGTACGCCTTCGACGACTGGACCATCGCGCGCATGGCGGAGGCCATGGGCCGCAAGGACGTGCAGGCCACCTTCGACGGCCGCGCCGGCAACTGGCGCCACGCGTTCGACGCAGAGACCGGCTTCATGCGCGCGCGCAAGCGGGACGGCAGCTTCCGCACCCCGTTCGATCCGTCGGCCAGCGGGTACGGCACCGACTACACCGAAGGCAATGCCTGGCAGTATTCCTGGTACGTGCCGCAGGACGTGGCCGGGCTGGCCGCCGCACACGGGGGCAGCGACAAGCTGCTGGCCCGCCTGGACCAGGTGTTCGAGGCCAAGGTCGATCCGTCGATCTTCGAGCATATGGAAGACATCACCGGCCTGATCGGCTGGTACGCGCACGGCAACGAACCCAGTCACCACGTCGCCTACCTGTACGCCCATGCCGGCCAGCCGTGGCGCACCCAGGCGCGCCTGAAGCAGATCATGGACACCCAGTACGCCGACCGTCCCGATGGCCTGGCCGGTAATGACGACCTGGGCCAGATGTCGGCCTGGTACGTGTTCACCGCGCTGGGCTTCTATCCGGCGGCACCGGGCAGCGGCGAGTACATCATCGGCCGCCCGTTCCTGCCCAAGGCAACGTTGAACCTGCCCAACGGCAAGCGCTTCAGCATCGTCACCGAGGGGATGGGCAAGGGCCATCAGTACGTGGGCTCGGTTACCCTCAACGGGCAGCCCCTGCAGCGCACCTTCCTGCGCCATGCCGAAATCCTGGCCGGCGGCGAACTGCGCTTCACCCTGCAGGCCGAGCCGAACAAGGCGTGGCCGGGGGAGGGCGCGCAGGCGCCGTACTCGATGTCGCGCTGAGCCTTGGGGGAAACCCCGTACAGCCCTTGCAAGGCAAGGGCTGCACAGGTTCGGAGGTGCCCGGGGCGGGCCAAAATGGGAGTTAAGTCCAATTTGGCCAAAAGGCGTATGATGGCCCCATATCCCGCGCTGGAGCCTGTCATGACCCTGCCCCTGGACCTGCCCGACCTTGAAAAGGCCACTGCATCGTCGGTAAAGACCCGTGGCTGGCCAAGCCTGATGCGCACCGTGCGCGAAAAGCAGGCCCTGGTAATCACCAACCACAACCACCCCGAAGCGGTGATCGTGGACATCAAGGCCTACCAGGAGCTGCTGGCCAAGGCCGCCGAGGCCGACAGCGATGAGCGCGGTGGCGAGCTGGAACGGCTGCGCGCGCAGTTCGACGTGCAGCTGGCCAGCCTCAACCGCGACGGCGGGCTGGGCAACGTGCTGGGCCAGCCGATCCGGCGCGGCAGGATCACCCCCGGCAAGTCGCTCTGACCGATGGGGCAGATTCTGGTGCTTGCCGGCGTCAATGGCGCCGGCAAGAGTTCGCTGCTGGGAACCTGGCTGGAGGCCGATGGCCTGACCTGGTTCAACCCGGATTCCTTCACCCGCGCCCTGGTCCAGGCGGGCTGGGCGGCCGAAGAGGCCAACTCCGCCGCCTGGCACGAAGGCGCACGGCGGCTGCGCACCGCCATGGCCGAGGGCAGCGATTTCGCCTTTGAGACCACCCTGGGCGGCAACACCATCGCGCGGCTGCTGCGCGAGGCGTGCGAAACCCACGACGTGGCGATCTGGTTCTGTGGTCTGGACAGCGTGCAGCTGCATATCGACCGGGTGGCCGCGCGCGTGGCCAAAGGGGGGCACGATATTCCCCAGGACAAGATCCACGCCCGCTACGACGCATCGCGTGAAAACCTGTTGGCGCTGCTGCCCCATCTGGCCGAACTGCAGGTCTACGACAACAGTGCACCGCTGGACGCGCAGGGCTGCGCCAACCCGCTGCCGCTGCTGCACTTGGACCGCAAGGGCCTGCACTACCCGGAATCGGTGGCGCAGTTGCTGCACACCCCGGACTGGGCCAAACCGATCGTGATGCGGGCGATGGAGTTGCACGCCAGCGCGCCCTGACCGCTGCGCAGGGCGTGCGCTGCACACATGGCGAACACATTCGTATGCGCGGTGCTTACACCTGCCCGCCTACGGTGGAGCTGGGTGCACTGGCACCCGTTTTTCCACAGGAGTTCACCATGCAGCAGCAGATCCCGGAAGGCACCTTGATTGTCGTCGCAGACGGCGGCTCGGCCCGCGTGTTCACCAACATCGGCAGTGGCCATACGCTGCAGCTCAAGCAGCAGGATGCACTGAAGCTGCAGGACATCAGCGCGCAGGGTGTTTCGGGGCAGGGTCCGTCCGGCTCGATGCCGCAGGACACCAGCATCGCGCAGATGAACGAAGCCACCTTTGCCAAGCAGCTTGCCGGACAGTTGAACGAGGATGCCCTCAACAACCGTTATGCGCACCTGGTGCTGATCGCCGACCCGCAGACCCTGGGGCGTATCCGCCCGCAGCTGCACAAGGAAGTCCAGGCCCGGTTGCTGACCGATATTGCCAAGGACCTCACCAACGCGCCGCTTGAAGACATCCAGCGGGCGCTTGAGTCATCGCGATGAGCTACACGCGCGCCTATGCCGCGCTGGAACCCAGCCGCGCCGCTGTCGATGCGGCGCCCGGCTGGCAACTGCTGGAATTCGGCGCGCCGTGGTGCCCACACTGCAGTGCCGCGCAGGCGCCCCTGAAGGATTGGCTGGAGGGGAGGGACAGCATCTCCCACCTCAAGATCGAAGACGGCAAGGGGCGGCCGCTGGGCCGCTCTTTCCAGGTGCGGCTGTGGCCGACGCTGGTAGTGCTGCATGACGGGCAGGAAGTGGCGCGCGTTGTACGCCCGCGCGCGGATGCGGATCTGGCAGCATTGGTGGCGGCCACGCCGACCACCTGACGCGCAGGCCGCGGTGGCCTGGCCCTTCGGTGGGTCAGGCCGACGCCGGGGCTGCTCTGCAATGGCCCAGCAAGCCCTGCATGCCCTGGCGGTAGACCTCCGGGTCCATCGCATCGCTGTGTTTCGGGATCCAGTACGCCTGCCCACGACTGTGTAGCGCGGCGCAGGCCACGACCAGGAACGCATCTGTCTCCCGCACATGCACCACGTCGCTCCAGCGCAGCGCCGCAGGTGGTTGGCCTGGCCGCGACACCTGCATGCCTTGGGCATCGAACTGCACGCGGTAGTCGCCCTGCAGTCGCTTGAAGCGCGTCGCCAAGGTGAGCCGGGCGAGGGCGCGGCTGAGCGGGCGAACGCGTACCGTACTGTCCGTCTGCTGTTGCGCCATCGTGCAGCGCAGACGCGCGGCGAACGGGCGGGCAAATCGCCAGGCAGGCACCAGCAGCAGCGCCGCCAATGCCAGCGTCATCCACGTTTGGGGCGTGGCGCCGCGATGGATCAGCAGCCAGCCAGCGCCGCACACCGGCAGCAGCACCAGCATCGGTGTGACTGCACGCTGCTGGAAAGCGCCGAGCCGCTCGGCCAACGCATCGTCCCGCTGCATCTCGCGCTCCAGTGCCGCATCCACCCAGTGGCGGGTGTGCGCGGCGGTAATGGTGTAGCGCAGTTCGCCGCACGCCTCGCTCATCGTGCGCGGGTCCTGGGCAGGAATGCCGTGGCCAGGCCCAGCAGCGGCAGGTACGAGGTGAAGTGGTAGATCCACACGATGCCATGCACGTCGGCCAGTTTGCCCAGCCCGGCGGCACCGAGGCCGCCGATGCCGAACATCAGGCCGAACATCAGCCCCGACACCATGCCCACGCGGCCCGGTACGGCTTCCTGCGCGTAGACCACCAGGGCCGCGAATGCCGAGGACATCACCAGGCCGATGGCCACGGCCAGCACCGCAGTGCCCATCAGGTTGGCGTAGGGCAGGGCAAGCGCGAACGGGGCGACGCCCAGGAAGGAAATCCAGATCACCGCCTTGCGCCCGATCCGGTCGCCCACCGGGCCACCGATGAAGGTGCCCAGCGCGATGGAGGCCAGGAAGATGAAGAGGTACATCTGGCTCTGCTGCACGCTCAGATGGAAGCGCTCGATCAGGTAGAAGGTGAAGTAGTTGGTGAAGGACGCGATGTAGACGAACTTGGCGAACATCAACACCGCGATCACCGCGATGGCCTGGACCACCTTGCCGCGTGCCAGGCCGACCCCGGTGTTGCGCGCCAGGCTGCTCATCTTTGCCTGCCCGTGGCGGATGGTCCACCCGGTGAGCAGGAACAGCACACCCACGGCCAGCGCGGCGGCCAGCATGAACCAGGCAATCGAACGCTGCCCATACGGAATCACCACCGCGGCCGCCAGCAGCGGCCCGATCGCCGAGCCGGTGTTGCCGCCCACCTGGAAGGTGGACTGTGCGGTGCCGAAGCGCCCGCCGGAGGCCATCCGCGCCACGCGCGAGGCTTCCGGGTGGAAGGTGGCCGAGCCCACGCCGACCACTGCGGCGGCCACCAGCAGCATCGGGTAACTGCCAGCCAAGGCCATCATCGCAATGCCGATGCACGTGGCGATCATGCCGCACGGCAACAGATAGGGCAGCGGACGTTTATCGGTGTACATCCCGATCCACGGTTGCAGCAGCGATGCGGTGATCTGGTAGACCAGCGCGATCACACCGATCTGCCCGAAGCTGAGCTGGAACTCGCTCTTGAACATCGGGTACACCGCCGGCAGCACCGCCTGGATCATGTCGTTGAGCAGGTGCGCGAAGGCGGCGGCACCGACGATATGGACCGCGAAGCCCTGGTTGGGCGCGGTGGCGCTGGCGGCGACGGGAAGCGGCGATTGCGCGGGGGAAGGCGAAGTCATGGACGGTATCGGCAGCGGAGTACGGTCAGCGGCACCACACGCGCGCACCCGGGCGCCGCCTGGTCCCTGGCCCGTAGGTGAGGGGTAGCCAAGGATAGGCCGGTTACAGGGCGCCGTCCTGTGCCGGACCGGGCGAATGGCCGCGATGTGGGCAGCGCGTGCGCCGGCGCGGTAGCATGCGCCGGCCTTCTGTACTGCCAACGAGATATCCCATGGCGTTCCTTTTGCCTGCACTGGCCCTGGTCGTGGCGGGCAGCACCTCTGCCGCGCCCGACCTGCTGCAGCCCGGGCTGTACGCGCTGCAGCCCGACGCGCACCTGCTGGCCACCCCGGCGACCCCGGCGGCGGGAGAAACCTACCAGCAGCGCTACGAACATGCCGTTCCCACGGCGGCCCGGGTGCGCTATGCGTTCGTCGCGCGCGATCCGCAGGCGCAGCTCAACAAACTGGTGTTCGTTACCGACGCGGCCTACCGGTACGACATCAACAGCGCCAACCTGCTGTGCCCGGCGTACGCCTTCCCGGATTGGAATGCGCATTCCGACGCGCAGCCCTACTGCCGCACCAACATTGGCGCCAACGACCGGGAAGCGGCACTGGACTGGACTGCCACCGCGTTCTCAGTGCGTTGGGCCGACCGCAAGCAGCTGCTGGGCACGGTGCAGGTGCCGCCGCAGCGCGCCCCCACCGCGGACGAGGCCGGCGCCTGCGCCATCGCCGATGTCTGTGCGGCGGACGCCTACGGGCGCCAGATCAAGCAGTACGAGGTGGTGCACTACAGCGACCGGTTCACCCTGCAGCAGCCACGGGACTATGTGGACGTACTGCATGTGGACCGGGCGCTGCCGTTGTACGCCCAGGCCAGCGACGCGCGCAGCGTTGCGACGATGGCCGCCGGCAGCTACCTGGCCGTGCTGCAGCGTACCGCGGCGTGGTACCAGGTTGAGCAGATCGGCCAGGACGGCAGCGCCGTGCGTGGCTGGATCGACCGCGGTGCGGTGTCCCCCCTTACCTGGGTGGCACAGGCGGTCGCCATGCCGGGGGCCACGTTCCGCGCGGGCGTGGAGCGTGACGAAGAGGGTGCCCGGCTGACCGCGATCGAGGTGCGGGACGCGAGCACCGGCCAGCGGCGCCAGGTCCTGCGCGATTTCGAGGCGGACACCATTGGCGACGGCGATGCGCTGTTGCAGGTGGTGGACGCGAACTTCGATGGTCACCCGGATCTGCTTGCACCGGGCCTGTCCGGCGGTGCTGGCCCGAACAGCACCACCAACGTGTTCCTGTTCGACCCGGCCACCGGTGCGTTCGTGCACGACGCCACGTTGTCGGCACTGCCGCAGCTGTCGATCAATGCGCAGGATCGCAGCATCACCTCCGCATCGCGGGGCGGCTGCTGTTCGCATGCCTCGGAAACCTATCGCTACCGCGACGGCAGGCTGGAATTGGTGAGCAGTTGGGAAGAGGCCCTCTCCGCCGACGGCGCGCAGGTTGAAACCACCCGCGGCACCTTGCGCAACGGGCACATGCAGTACCGCACCACGCGGACCCGCGCGACGCCCGACGGACCGTGACGCCGGCCTAGCCGGCGTGTTCGGGAACGGCCTGGCGGGTCGATGGCGCGGCGTTCTGGCTGCGCCGCACCGCGCCGGGTGTGCGCTCCAGCAACAAGGGCGACGGCATCGCGCACGCCGGATGCATCCGGCAGAAGCCGTAGATCGCGCCGGCCAGGCCAATCATCAGGCCGGGCGTGAACGCGGCGCGGGTCAGGCCACCGACCATGCCGTGATGCTCCTCGATCGAGGAAATGACCTCGATGGCAGCGGCGTCGACGTCGTAGGGGCAGGCCGGGTCCAGTTCCGCCGCGCGCAGCAGCAGTTCGCGGGTGGACAAATCGCCATGGCAGAGCGTGTGGCTGAAGCCCCACTTGCCGGAGGCATCGGCGACGGCCCGGCGCAGTCCGCGCAGGTGCTGCTCACTGCCGGTGCGCGCATACAGGTCGGCGTGGGCCAGGCCGATGCCGACGCTGCCGTGGCACCAAGTCGGGAAGTTCTTCTGGCCGTCCTTCAGGTGGATGTCGCGCCAGCGCCCGGTAGCGGGCTCGAACAGCGCTTCCTGGAACGCGAAGGCCGCTGCGGCCAGCTGCCGCCAGTCATCGCGCTCGGCGGCGGTGCCGGCGTCGGTTGCCGCCAGACGCGCCAGCGACCAGCCGATGCCCATGGCCCCATGGGCGAAGCCGCCGATCGGTTCGTCGAACTGCGGGCTGGGCCAGCGCGCACCATCACTGTCGACGATGGCAGCGGCCTGGACGGCGCGCGCCACACGTGCGGCCAGCGCAAGCCAGCGCGCTTCACCGGTGGCATCGGCCAGGCCGATCAAGGGCAGGATGGCGCCGCTGACGCCATCCAGTACTTCGAACTTTGGTGATGCATCAAAACTGTGCTGCTCCAGCGACGCCGCGCAGTGCCGCGCGTCGTCGAGCAGGGCCGGGCGGTCCAGCATGTCGGCCAGCGCAAGCAAGGCCCAGATCCGCGAGCCGGCACCCACAAAGCCGCCGTCCATCTCCGAGTGATCCAGCCGCGACATGCTCGCCAGCACCTGGATCGATCCCTCCAGGGCGGGTTCCAGGCCGGCAACCGCGTCGGCACGTCCCGCCTGCACTTCCAGCCAGTAGCCGGCCAGTGCGAAGGCAATGCCGCCCAGCCCGAAGTAGGTGTCCGGTCGGACGGGCTGTACCGTCCAGCCGTTGGGTGTGATCTCCGGCGTGATCCAGGTCATCGACCCATCGTCGCCACGCACCGACAACCGCAGCAGGCTTTCCACCGCGGCGGCGGACAGCGTCCGACGGCGCGCGTCGAGGTCGTCCGGACGGGGATCGCGGGCGGCGTAGGAGTAGCCTTCGCGCGCCTCGGCGCGGGCCAGGGCATGTTGATTCAGGTCGGTGGCCACCAGCGTGCTGCGGATCGTGACGTCTTCCAGGTCGATGCGCATGTCACGCCAGTTGGCGACCACGGTGCGGATCCGGTCGGGCGCGACCGGGGCGGCGAAGATCGGAATGTCGCCATACCGCAGGTCGTCGATCTCGCCCATGATGGCGGCCGGTTCCGATGGCGCCGCACGCACCACCTGCGCATTGCGCACCAGCAGGTCCATCGCGCGCGCGACGGCCTTGGGTTCGTCGTGCAGGGACGCCGGGTGCCACAGCATCCGCCCGATTTCGGCGTAGGCCATGGTGGGGCGGCGCACGTCGCGCACCTGGCAGCCCTCAAACGGCGCCAGCAACGGCATCAGCGCCCCGGAAGCGTCCAGCTCGCGCAGCCGCTGGCTGGCCTGCATGAACCCCTCGCTGATCTGGTCCCAGTACTGGGACACGTCCGGATGCAGGCTCGGATGGTTCTGTGACGTCACAAAGTCCGCATCGACCATGCCCAGGCGCGGCCCGTCCGGCGTGTCCTCGACAATCACCGGTACCCGCAGCCGCGGCTGTTCGCCGGGCAGCGCGCCAGCGGCGGAAAGGTCGACACCGGCCATGCCCAGCCCAGCGGTGCGGAACGGCACGATGCCCGTGCGCAGGACCGAATTCATCATCAGCTTCACGGCGATGTCGTACGCCTGCCCGTAGCCGGATGTTTCGATCTCGATCACCGGGGCGAACACGCTCTCGGCATCGACCACCACCGGCACCGGCCCGACCGCGATCAGGTTTTCCAGATGGATGTCGGTACCGCCGATCAGGCGCAGCACCGCCAGCCAGTGGCCGAGCCCGCGGTAGTAGGTCTGCAGCTCCTGGTCACCGTCACAGTAGCGATGCGCGGCAAATGCCGCCCAGCCGTAGCTGCCGCGATCGATCACGCGTGGCACCCGCACCCGGACCTGCACGTCGCCGAACACGGCGCCAAGGAAGGCGTCCAGCGTGGCGTCGATGCGCAGCGAGCGCGGCTTGTACATCAGGGTGCCGCCCTCGAACACAAGGCGGGCGACGGTGCGCCCCTGTGAATGCAGGTCGCCTTTGCCCAGCGAGACCGACAACAGCTCGCCGGCCGGGCGTCCGAGCAGGGCAGGGAAGTCGTCGCGGTCGGCGACGATGCGCGTTGCCAGCTCTTCGACGGCCGTGCACTGCCCGGCCAGCATCTGCTGGAACCGGGGGTGCAAGGCAGGGTAGCGCTGGTCCAGGTGGGCGCTGAAATCGGGGTGGGTGGCGAGCTGCACGAACTGTGCAAACTGCTCCGCGCTGTCGGTCGCGGTAAGGGTGCCGCTGCGGACCGCTGCGTGCAGCTCCAGCAGCAACAGCCGGTTGAGTTTCAGGTGGGCATGCTCGAGCAGTGCGCTCTCGGCCTGCGCGCTGATCAGCGCGATTTCCGCGGCACTCAAGCCGGGGGCCAGGCTGTTCAGCCGCCTGGACAGTGCCTCGCGCTGGTCTGCCGTGATGTGGTTGATAACAAGAGCAAACGAATCGACTACGGTTGTGCCCGCCATTGCCTTCCCTGCGCTAGTGTCCGGATGCGGCATTGCTGGAGACGGCGCGCAGCACGGTTGGCTGCGCGCCGGTACAGGCTAGATCAGCAACACATGCAGTGATTGACCACTGACATGGTGGTGGTGCAGTTGCCGGTGCCGCCGGTCGCCATGGTCGGGGCCACCGCGGTCAGGGCAGCGTCGGTTGCCTCCTGGCCGTAGATGAAGAGCGAACCTGCCGGATTCTCGCAGCCGTCGACGCTGTCTGCGCCATTGAGCCAGCCTGCAACGACGTTGTCATTCAATTGCATTCCGCGTTCTCCTGTTGATCAACAATAAAGCGATCAAGGCGCCAGGACGAAGCTGGCGCCTCTGGGATACGGCCATTCCATGGCAAGGCGAGGACGCCCGGCAATACGGAGTGACGATGGTCAGGCCGCGTTTGTAGGGTGCACATAATTGTTTGTCAGGTCAAACTGAGAAATGGTGCTCAGAACAATTCTGTCTACGCTCATTACCGTGTAGGAAAATACCTACTCCCCGGTGCGATGCGGTGCTGCAGCATCGAAGTGACAACGGCGGGCGAGGCGAATATCCGCCTGCTGCATGGGATCGATGGCGGAAACTACACGCCAGAAAGGTGCCGCTGCGGTGACGCATTATGTTGCGTCTGTCAGCCGCCACGTGCCTGCTGAAAAGTGAAACCCGGAACGGGTGCAGGATGCCCCGCAACCCGGTGTGCCGGGCTGCGGAGAATCACATGGCGTCATTACCAATCGGTAGGCGCGTAGTCTTTCAGGAACTGACCCCAGACGTGCTCGCCTGTGTTGATGCCATGGATGATCGGGTCCACGATGCGCGCGGCACCGTCCACGATGTCCAGCGGCGGATGGAAGCGCTCTTCCTGCACTTTCTTGGCCGCAATGTCCGCCGGATCCTCGTCGGTCACCCAGCCGGTGTCCACGCTGTTCATGTGGATGCCGTCGTTCTGGTAATCGGCCGCCGAGGTGCGCGTCATCATGTTCAACGCGGCCTTGGCCATGTTGGTATGCGGATGCCGGGTGGTTTTGAAGTTACGGTAGAACTGCCCCTCCATCGCCGACACGTTGACGATGTGCTTGTCGCGGCCCGGGGTGCGCAGCATCAGCGGCTTCAACCGCGCGTTGATAATGAACGGCGCGATGGCATTCACCAGTTGGGTTTCCAGCAGTTCCACCGACGGCACTTCGGCCATCAGCATGCGCCAGGAATTGCGCCCGCGCAGGTCCACCTGCTGCAGGTCCTGGTCAAGGCGGCCATCGGGGAACAGATGCTGCTGGGCCACCAGCTCATCCTCCAGCAGCGGCACCTGCGACAGCTCGGCGGCGCGGGTGAGGCCGTTGGCGCCGTTGAAGCCCTGGTCCTGCACCACCGGCAGCGCGGCGGTCGACGTTGCGCCCAGCAGCTCGGCGCTGCGCAGGCCTTCGTAGTCGCCGATCAGCTTGCGCAGGGTTTCCGGGACCTCGTGCAGCGCCGCGGTTTCGCCGGCCATCATGTGCGCATAGAACTGCGGCGGGCGACGGACAGTCTGGCAGGCGTTGTTGATGATGAAGTCCAGACGCGTACGCGTGGCCAGCAACTCGTTGCAGAACGCTTCCACGCTGGGCGTGTGGCGCAGGTCCAGACCATAGACCTGGAGGCGGTGGCCCCACTCGGCGAAGTCCGGCTCTTCGGCGTAACGGGCGGCCGAATCACGCGGGAAGCGCGTGGTGACGATCAGCTCGGCGCCGGCACGCAGCAGCTTCAGACCCGCCTGGTAGCCGATCTTGACCCGGCCACCGGTCAGCAGCGCAACGCGGCCGTGCAGGTCGGCCGTCTCGGTACGCTTGGTGAAGTTGAGCTCGGCGCACGCCGGGCACATCTGGTCGTAGAAGTGGTGCAGCTGGGTGAACTTCTGCTTGCATACATAGCAGTGGCGCAGCTCCGGGGAGTGCACCGGTTCCGGCGTCTCGGCGGCGTTCTCGCCGTTGTGCGCGTCATGCAGCCCGGCGGCGTGCGGCGGGAAGTAGTTGGGCGTGCTGAACACCGGCTTGCGGCGCAGGGCGCGGATGCCGGTCTGCTCCAGCAGGGCCTCGGCCTTGGCCACCTTTTCCTGGTGGCGCTGCTTGGCCTGCTGCTTGAGCTTCTGCCGGCGCGCCTTCGGTTCGGGGTGGTAGACCTTGGCCACCACCTGGTGCAGACGCACGCGGTCGGCTTCGGGCAGCGTGTCGAGCACGGTGCGGTCGGCCTCGATCGCCTCCAGCAGGTCCAGCGCGGCGCGCAGGCGGTCGGTCAGGGGCAGGTCGTCGGCGTCGACGGGCGTGGCAATGGTGTTCAAGTCAGATCCGGGAGCAGCGGCGGGAAGACAGCAGTGGACGGCAGAGCGATGACCGCCTCGATGCGGGTCCATGCTGTAGCGGACCGGAAGGTCCGGCCAGCCGCCATTGTCCCCGATCCGGGGGTGTTGGCGCCAATCCGGCCCGCCGGGGCGAGGCCAGGGGCCGCCTGGCCGCGTGGTCGGACGCAGGGAATGCGCTGATCAAACCGGGCTGTTCAGGTCTGCCAGCGACGGATGACGCACGTCAGGTGCCAACTGCGCAGCGGACAAGCGCTGCGCAGCACCGAGCCGAAATCGTCGCCGCCCCGTAGCTAGCCGTGACGCTCAGGACGCGCGTCATCCCCGGCTGCGGCTTCATGGGCACGACGCACCGCCTCTTCGGCGGCGGCATCGGCGCACCGCGCGGCCTCGTTGGCGGCTTCGACTGCGTGCTGGGAGACCGCCATCGCCCTGCGGACGGCCTCGTCAGTGGCGGCCATCGCGGCGGCCACCAGTTCCTGGGCGATCTCCATCTGAGATTTGTGGGGCAGGTGAGCCTCGGGGGGCGAAGGAGGCGGCGTCGGAAACGACATAGGGCGGGCGCCGTCTGGGGAGGGGGAAACGGAAGGGGAAGGGGAAACGGAAGGGGAAGGGGACGAGGGGCGCCTGGGTTGCACGGGCGCGGCAGTCGCCTGGCTGGCGTGGCTGGTCTGGTTGGCGGCAGTGGCTTGGCCAGCATCATCGATGCCTGAACGGCTGTATCGGGCCAGGGTGATGCTGTTGTCCTCCACCTGCACCGCCGCATGCCCGTGTTTGCCCTCTATCAGGCAGTGCATGCTGGCGCCGTCCTGGCCCAATCGACTGCTGTGGACCCGGTGGCTGCCGAGGAGCGCCTGTACGTCCCGCATCCGGCAACGTGCATGCTCGGCGACCGCCTGTTCCCCCAGGTGTGCAGGCGGCAGGCCGATCGACAGCTGCTGGGCCGCCAGTGATATCCGTGCAAACCCCACCGTCCTGCCGCTCGCCAGGGTCCCGTTGATCGCCTGGTCAACCTCCTCGGGTGCGGGTAGGTGGGTCAGCTGAGCGCCGTCCAGCATCTCGAACAGGTTGGGCAACAGCAGCTGCAGCGTGTACATGGCATTCAGCCGGCGCTGCTCGGCACTGTCCGCAGTGTGCGGGGCCGTGCGGTAGAACCGGTAGTAGTCGCAGAATTCAATTGGCCGGCGGGCGTTCGCCAAGGCAAAGCCGGCCGCCTCGGCGCTCGGCGCATCGGACGCCATGGCCGTGCCCTGTTCACTGGACAGCTGGCACAGGGCCAGGCTCTCGTGAAAGTCCAGCTGCTGGAACAGCGGCGCATCCGCCACCCCGATGCTGGCCAGGAACGGACGGTAGGCCTGCAGCGCGGTGTTGGTGAGCAGCGCGTGCCGCGACAACAGGTCGTGGAAGCGGAGGCTCGCCGGGCGGTCATCCTCGCCCGCCTCGATCCGGCACAGCGTGTCGATGTCTTCCTGGCCCAGGCTGAGCAGTTTGACCGGCCCGATCTGCAGGCCCGCCTGCGGCAGCCAGGCCATTCGCGCGCCATGCAGGCCCTGCTGCACCCCGTCCAACAAACTGCCTTCATCGCCGAATGCATAACGCTGCGTGGTCGATGCCATGGCCCACTGCACCCACGGCACGCCACCATCGAGCAGGGAGAGCACCCTCTGGCCCAGCGGACTGAGCTGGTGTGGGTGGAGGATGGAACGACCGGCAACGAACAGACTCATCTGCGGTTCTCCTGATTGGCCCCAACCGGGCGGAAAGTCCCCCGGTGCTGATGCAACGGCCGTGCCAACGCGGTTGGCGACTGCCCTTGCAGGCCTTCAGTACGTTTACCGGAAGGAACGCGGTAGCTGTCGGGTCATCGCCAGCGTCAGGCGGCTTTCTGGCGTCATCAGGTGGTCGTGGCTGCCCTGCGAACCCAAGCGATGTCGCCACTGAACGGTGCCGTGCTGGCGTCAGCCGGGGACCGTGGCGGCATGCGGGTCATGCAGGCTGCGCAGCTTCTTCTTGTTGATCTTGCCCACGCTGGTGCGTTCGATCGCATCCACGAAGCTGACGCGGTCCGGGATCGCGAAACGGGAGATGTCGCCCGAGCGGCTGCGCGCGGCGACCAGTTCAATGATCTCCGCTTCGGTCACCTCGCTGCCGGGATGCCTGACCACCAACGGCAGCGGTCGCTCGCCCCATTTCGTGTCGGTAATCCCGATGACGGCCACTTCGTTGACCGCCGGATGCAGGGCGATGATGTCCTCCAGCGCGAGGGAGGAGATCCACTCGCCGCCGGTCTTGATCACGTCCTTGATCCGGTCGGCCACGCGCAGGTAACCGCCGGCATCGATGTTGCCGATGTCCCCGGTATGCAGGTAACCGCCGGCCCACAAGGCCGCCGACGCGTCCGGGTTGTGCAGGTAGCCTTGGGTAAGCCAGGGCGCGCGCACCACCACTTCGCCGGTAGCTACGCCATCGTGGGCGACATCCTGCATGTCTTCGTCCACGATGCGCAGGTCCACCAGCGGCACCGGAATGCCCGCCTTGGTGCGCAGCGACAACGCCTCGTCCGACTCCCCGAGGGTGGTGGCATCGATCTGGGCGAGGGTAAGCAGGGGGCAGGTCTCGGACATGCCGTAGCCGCCGAAGATGTCGATGCCACGGGCCAGCGCTTGCTGCGCCAGTGCGCGGGGCAGGGCCGCGCCGCCGATGACCACTTTCCAACCGCTCAGATCGGTATCGGCCGCGCTGGGATGGCCCAGCAGCATGTGCAGGATGGTGGGCACGCAGTGCGAGAAGGTCACCTTCTCGCGGGCGATCAACGCCAGCAGCTGCCCCGGCAGGTAGCGACCGGGGTAGACCTGCTTGATGCCCATCAGCGTGGCCACGTACGGCAGGCCCCAGGCGTGGACATGGAACATCGGCGTGATCGGCATGTACACATCGTCGCGGTGCAGGCGGCCTTGGCTGGCCGCACTGCCCAGCGCGGCCATCCCCGCCAGCGAGTGCAGCACCAGCTGGCGATGGCTGAAGTACACCCCTTTGGGCAGGCCGGTGGTGCCGGTGGTGAAGAACATCGTGGCGCGGGTGTTCTCGTCGAAGTCCGGAAAGTGGCTGACCGGCGTGGCGGCACGCAGCCCGGCCTCATACTCGGTCACGAAACCCGCCGGCAGCGGTTGATCGGCCTCGTCCTCCAGCAGGATCCGCGTGCGTACATCCGGCAGCTGGTCGTCGATGCCGTCCAGCACCGGCAGGAACGCGCGGTTGGCCAGAATCACGCGCGCACAGCTGTGGTTGAGGGTATAGGCAATCTGCTCGGGCGCCAGGCGGATGTTCACCATCATCAGCACCGCACCGAGCATCGGCACGGCGAAATAGCTCTCCAGATAGCGGTTGCTGTCCCAGTCCATCACCGCCACGGTATCGCCGTGCTTGACCCCAAGGGACGTCAACAGTCCGGCCAGCTGGCCGATGCGGGCCTGCAATGTGCGGTAGTCGAAGCGCACGGTGTCGCCGTAGACGATCTCCTGCTCCGGGCGCACCGCCAGCGGCGTGAGCAGCAGCTGCTTGATCAGCAGCGGGTAGGCAGGGGCGTCGGGGGCGGGCGTGTGTGCGGCGGTGGCAAGTGACATGGGGGGGTTCCTGGAGGGGGCGTGTCAGCGGCCGCGGGCGGCGGGAATGGACAGCTGCTCACGCTGCAACGGTGCTTCCGCGCGGGGTGTGGGCTGGATGCGGGCGTCCTGCGGCAGGGCGCGGGCAGAGTCCTCAAGGTGATCCCACACCTGGTCCATCGCCGCGAACATATAGGGCAGCAGCGGCACATAGCGCTTGCGGTAGTCGGGGAAGGCCAGCACCGCGTCGAAGTGCTGTGCGTTGTCCACGCGCCAGTAGGCGATCTGCGCCCCCGCCTTGCGTGCGAGGGGCACGTAGCGATCGCTGGTCATGCCGATCGGCACCAGCCCGTCGTCCATGCCGTGAATGACCACGATCGGCAGGCCGCGACGCGGCGCCTTGGCGGCTGCCTCGGCGATTCCTGCGCGTACCCGTCGGGCATCGGCGCTGTCGCCTCGGCCGAGCGCACGCAGGCAGTTCAGGCCCTGCAGCGGGTCCTCTGGCGAGCGTGCCGCATTGCCATCCACCAGCACCACGCCGCTGCCTGGCGGGATGCCGCTGCCTTCGCTCCACCAGGTGGCACGCAACGCCGCTGCGGCCGGGCCGGGTGTGCCGTCAGCGGCCGCGGCCGAGAAGCGGTACGCACAGGGATGCTCGCCCGCGCCAAAACGCCCATAGGCCGACGCATAGGTCACCGCGATGGCGCGCCACAGATCGAACCCGGTCGAGAACGCGCCGGCACGAAGTGCACCGTCGCTCAGGCCAGCATCGGTCAGCTGCTGCCGCGCGGAGCGTGCCTGTGTTGCGGTGTCATCGCCTTGCACCTGCCCGGCGGTTTTCAGCAGGGCACACCGCTGGCTCCCGGCCGCCGCGGCCTGTGCCTGCAGCGGCGGTTGTGGCAGATCCTCCAGGGCCAGCAGCGCGCAGGGCATCAGCAACGCGGCCTCGGTGACGAAGTCGTACAGCGCCGGTGCGCCGGCCACCGAGACATTGGGTTCGCCGGCCACCATCGCATCGAACCAGTCGCCGTCGATCTCCGCGGCACGCAGCACCGCGCCACCGCCGTTGGAGACACCCACACCCAGTGTGCGCGTCGTGGCCGGTGTGAACGGGGCGGATTCGGGGTAGGCGCGGTCCAGTGCCTGCAGGCCGAACTGCAGCGCCTGCAGCAGATGTTGGCCCCAGTCCGCTTCCGGGTTGTCGCCCGAATGGGCGTGCTTGAAGGCCACGCCGTGTGCGGCGGTCGGCGTGGCGGGCGCGAATGCCAGCGCGCCCTGCGAGGCGGGCGTGCCGTCGGCCTGGAAGCCGATCTTGGCGTCCAGGTCGTAGTAGTCGCTGCCGGTGCCTTTGTCGGTGTAGGCGACTGCACAGCCGTGGGTCAGCCCCCAGCTGCCGGCCACCGCGATGGCGCCATAGATGCCGCGCGAGCCGGACGAGGCGGCGACCACCAGGCAACGTCGCGCGGCATCGAAGGTATCGGGTACCTGCACCAGTACGCGGTGCGGGTGGCGCGCGCCGGGGATGCGCGCATAGGCGGCGAATTCGCGGCCGGGCACCGCCTGCAGGCGGCCGTAGACATCGCCGAAACCGCCGCCGGGGGTGAGGTCGGCGATGCCGCGCCAGCTGCTCCAGATTGCGCGCCGCCGGGCCTCGTCGGCTGTTGGCTGGGCCGGGTTGGCGAACGCCGGCGCGGTGGTCGAGCGCAGAGCGTCCAGTCCCAGCCCGGCGGTCAGCAGTTCATCGGTGCCGCGGTGCGGGGTTTCCCGCCACTGCTCGAACACGGGTGCTGCGGCGGTGGCGCGGGGCGCGGCGGCATCGGCGATGGAGATGCCGCCCGGCAACAGGGCCAGCGCGGCGCACAGTGGAGCAAGGGAGCGATGAATGTTCATTGCGCCACCCTAGCAAGCCCGGCAGCCCGCGCCAGCGTACCTAGGTACCCGTGCCGAGCGGTGGGCGATTTGCTAACCTCGGCTAGACATGCCGACCCTGCTCATCGCCGACGATCACCCCTTGTTCCGCGCGGCGCTGCATCGCGCGGCCGAGGAAGCCGTTGCCGATCTGCAGATCAGCGAGGCCGATTCCCTGCACAGCGTGCTGGAGGCACTCGAGAGCCAGCAGATCGACCTGATGCTGCTGGACCTGCACATGCCGGGCAACCACGGGCTTGCCGGACTGGCAACCATACGTGCGTTGCAGCCGGGGTTGGCGATCATCATCGTGTCGGCCAACGAAGAGCCGCACGTGATCCGCCGTGCCATCGACCTGGGCGCTGCCGGTTACCTTCCCAAGAGTTCGGGGCTGACCGACCTGCAGTCGGCGCTGCTGAGCGTGCTGGAAGGTGAACGCTGGATCCCCGCGCTGCTGCGCGAGCCGGTGGCGCGGGTGGCGCCCTTCAGCAAGGACGCCGACCTTGCCGCGCGCCTGTCCAGCCTGTCGGCGCATCAGTACCGGGTATTGAGCCTGGTCGCCGAAGGGCTGCTCAACAAGCAGATCGCCGACCGCCTGGGCGTGCAGCTGCGCACGGTCAAGGCACACATGACCCGCATCATGGGCCGGCTGGGCGTACGCAACCGCGCGCAGGCCATCCGTGTGCTGCATGAGATGGGGTTGACCGATCCCGCGCGGCAGATCGAAGCGGCGCAGGACGCCTGATCCTGCGTCAGGCGGTGGCCGGGCGCGGCGTGGCCAGCAGGTGATTGATCGCCCAGCGCAGCGCCAACGGCTTGAACGGCTTGTTCAACAGGGATAGCCCCACCTCGCGCACCGCTTCACGGGTGTCGCTGCCGGTGTCGGCACTGAGAATCACCGTTGGCCGCGGCCCATGCACGGCGGCAAGGCGCGTCCACAGCCCAACCCCGGTATCGCCCTCGTCAAGGTGATAGTCGAACAACCACAGCGCGGCCTCGTGCGCGGCTGCACCCACGTCACTGGCGTCGCGCACGGCGACGACCTCGCAGCCCCACGCAAGCAGCATCTGCCGCATGGCTTCCAGTGCGTCCGGGTCGTTGTCGACCACCAGCACGCGGAGGCCTTTTAGGGTGCTGGTGCCGGTCGTGGCTTCAATCCGCGGCGCGGTGGGCGCAGCGGCTTGTGCCACGGTGATGGAGAAAGCCGAGCCGCGCTCGAGCACGCTGTGCAGTTCCAGCGGTGCATGCAGCAGGTCGGCAATGCGGTGGGCGATGGTCAGGCCAAGGCCCAGTCCTTGGCCATTGCTGCGGTCGCCGCGGTGGAACTCCTCGAACACCACCGCCTGCTGTTCCACGGCGATGCCGGGGCCACTGTCATGCACCCCGATCGACAGCGTATCGCCCCGGCGACGCACGCCCAACAGCACGCCGCCGCTACGGGTGTAGCGGATGGCATTGGCCAGGAAGTTCTGCAGCACGCGGCGCAGCAGCAACGGGTCGCTGTGCACCCAGGCGCGGGTGCGGACATGGCGGAACTGCAGCCCGCGCGCCGCAGCCAGCACGGCGAACTCCTGCGCCAGCGGCTCCAGCACGGTGGACAGCGCGAACGGGCGGGGATCGGCCACCAGTCCACCGGCCTCCAGCCGTGAGATATCGAGCAGGCCCGACAGCAGGTCGTCGGTGGAATCGAGGGCGCCGCGAATCTGGCGCAGGAAGCTGTCCAGGAACTCAGACTCAATGTGCTGCGACATGGCGTCGGTGAGCAGCTGCGCCGCGTGCAGCGGCTGGATCAGGTCGTGGCCGACCGCGGTGAGGAAGCGGGTCTTGGCCACGTTGGCCCGCTCGGCTTCGTGCACGGCCTGCTCCAGCCGGGCGGTGCGGTCCTGCACGCGGCGTTCCAGGGTTTCGTTACTTCGCTTGAGGGCATCCTCGGCGCGGCGGAAGGCGGTGACATCGGTGAAGGTGGCCACGTAGCCGCCCCCCGGCATCGGGTTGCCGCGGATCTCCACGATGGTGTTGTCCGGGAATATCCGCTCGGACAGGTGCGGGGTAGCGCGGCGCATGTGGGCAACACGGCGCTGCAATGCCTTGTCGCGCGTATCACCGGGGCTGTCGCCGATTTTCAGCTGTCCCAACGCCCACGCCGTGAGGTTGACCACCGGCTGCCCCACCTGCAACAGCTCCGGCGGGAATTTGAACAGCGCGGCATAGCGGCTGTTCCAGGCCACCAGCTGCAGCTGGGCATCGACCACGCTGATGCCCTGGCTCATGTTCTCCAAGGCCGCTTCCAGCAGGCGCTGGTTGAAGCGCAGTACCTGGGTGGCCTCACCGACGGCGCGGGTGACCGCGTCCAGCGGCGCGGCGCCGCCATCGCGTGCGGCTTCCACCAGCAGCCGCGCCATCCCGGCGCCCACCACGGCGGTCAGCTCGCGTTCGATGGCAGTGACCCGGTCGTCATCCAGCATCTGCCCGGCGTGGCCGTCCATCAGCTGCCGTGCCCGTTCCGGGCCGAGGAAGCGACCGGCGGTCTTGCGCATCGACGCGGCGGCCACCGCGTCCCGTTGCCGTGGCAGCGAGGGCCGCACGGCACGCGACACCAGCACCACGGTGGCCAGGTTGACCGCCAGGCTGGCGCCCATGCTGATCGCGATATGCCCCGGTTGCATGCGCAGCGAGAACATCGCCAGCCAGTGCAGTCCCTCGGGGCTGGCCGACGCCGGCGCGGTCGGGATCACCATCGGCAGCAACACCAGCCACAGCCAGACCAGTGAGCCCAGCACGATGCCGGCAATGATGGCCGGGGAGGGCGTGCGCGGGCGATACACCGCCAACAGCACCGCCGGTGCCAGTTGCGAGAGCGCGGTGAACGACATCAGGCCGAAATCGCTGAGCGCCTCGGTGCCGCTCATCGCGCGGCTGTACAGCCACGACATCAGGAACACGGCGACGATACCGGCGCGCCGGAACGCCAGCACGCGCGGACGCAGATCGGCGCCGGAATTGAAGCCGGTGACGCCGCTCAGCAGGCGCGAGCCCACGCCGTGGTTGCCGAGCATGATCGACAGGGTCAGCCCGGACAGGATCATCATGCCGGTGGCCGCGCTCAGGCTGCCCAGGTACGCCATCAATGCCAGTACGTGGTGGCCGCGTGCCTGCGGCAGGGCCAGCACGTACAGGTCGGGCGACATCGATGCCGGCAGCTGCGCGGCACCGGACAGCGCCATCGGCACCGACGGCAGGCCGATCAGCAGCAGATACAGCGGAAACAGCCAGCGCGCCGTTTTCAGGTCCGAGGACTGGCGCAGTTCGACCACGCCCACATGGAACTGGTGGGGCAGGGTGAACGCAGCCATCGCACCGAGCGCGACCATGGTCAGGAAATCGGGGATGACCGCCGGCGGTGGCAGGTGCGCCATCTTCTCAAGCAGGGGCGTGCCGGCCTGGTGCACCGACAGCCCGGCATACAGGCCGATGGCCAGCAGCGCCGTCAGTTTCAACAGTGATTCCAGGCCCAGCGCGACCACGATGCCGCGGTTGTGCTCGGTGGCCGATGCCTTGCGTGCGCCAAACAGCAGGGTAAACGCAGCCATGGTCAGCGCGAACCAGAACGAGATATCCAGCTGCCACCCAACCGGCGCGAACTGATCGCCGAGCAAGGCGCCGAGACCCTGGCTGACCGCTTTGAGCTGCAGCGCGATGTACGGAATGATGCCGAACAGGGCGACCAGGGTGATGGTGACGCCCAGGCCTTGGTCGGTACGCAGCCGCGCGACCACCAGGTCGGCGATGGTGGCGCTGTTGTGCTGCTTGGCCAGGCGCCCGAGGCGCGCCAGGAACGGCAGGCCGAAAGCGAAGATCAGCGCCATGCCGATCAGTGTCGGTGGAATCGGGAAGCCCCATTGCACGCCCTGCGAGGCGGCGCCGTAGTACGTCCATGCGGTGCAGTGCACGCCGAGCGACAGCGCGTAGATGGCCGGCCAGAGCCTGGACAGGCGGTGCCCCTGGCGCTCCCCCCACAGGGCGACGCCAAACAGCAGCACGGTCCACGCGATGCAGGCGAACAGGACGATGGTGGGCGTCAACATCGCTCCAGTGTAGAGAGAACCGCCTCCGCCGGGCAGTAGGCCGGCACGGTGGGGTGGGGCAGTGCTAGGCGGTGAGCACGATCAGCGACAGCTGCTCGGCCACCAGCGCCACTTCGCCACCGGGGACAACCTCCACGGCCTTGTGCTGGGTCAGCAGCCACTGCCCCGGGTTGCGTGCTTCCAGTGCCAGCAGTCGCGAGCGCACCCGGACGTCGGCGCCGCTGGGCACCGGCGCCAGAAAGCGCACCTTGTTCAAGCCGTAGTTGAGGACATGGGCGATGCCGGGGAAGCCGGTCAGCGCGGCGACATCGTCTTCGACGGTGAGGGAGAGCAGGAGAAACCCATGGGCGATGGTCTGCCCGCCGGGCAACCCGGCCTGTGCGCGGGCCGGATCGACGTGGATCCAGTTGTGGTCACCGGTGGCGTCGGCGAATGCATCGATGCGTGATTGCGCGAGGCGGGTGCTGCCACCCACGCGCTCGGTTGCGGCCCATTGCCCCAGCGGCTTCAGCGCGGAGGGCAGTTCGTCGATCCAGGATGTGGGGCTCATCGCACGCGCTCCAGCAAGGCCAGGATCGCCTCACGCGCTTCGGGCTCGGACAAGGTCGGCGCATGCCCCACCTCCGGCACTTCGACCAGACGCGCGGTGGGGGAGGTCGCGGCCATCCTGCGTGCGACATCGGCCGGCAGGATGTCCGACAACGCCCCGCGCACCACCAGTACCGGCACGCGCGCCGTCAGCCCACGCACCGCGCGCCATAACACCGGGCGCAACAGCCACAACACCCAGGGCCGCGTGGTGCGGATCACCGCCGGGTCGTAGTCCAGCTCCAGCAGCCCATCGTCGCGCTGGCGGAAGGTATTGGTGGCCATCGTCTGCCAGTCCTCGGCAGTGAAGCGCGGGAACGAGGCCTTGCCGATGGATTCCACGTAAGCCGTGGCCTGCGTCAGGTCCATCGGCGGTACCGGCTTGCCGGCGTACTTGCCGATCCGCGCCAGGGCTTCGCGCGGCACCTTGGGGCCGGCATCGTTGAGCACCGCGGCGGCAATGCGCTCGGGCGCGCGGGAGGCGAGGGTGATGGTGACCAGCACGCCCAGCGAGGTGCCGATGAAGACCGCCTTGTCGATGTCCTGCGACTGCAGCAGCGCCACCATGTCGTCGGCATACGCGCGCGGGTTGTAGCCGGATGGGTCCGGCGCCCGCGCTGAGCGTGCCCGCCCGCGCAGGTCAACCGCAAGCACGCGCCAACCGGCGGCGGTCAGCGCGTGTGCAAGGGCATCGAAGTCGGCCGCATTGCGGGTCAACCCCGGAATGCAGACCACCGTGCCGCGAGGCGGTTGCCCCGCGGCCGGTGCATGGTCGCGTGCATGCAGGCGCAGACCATCGCTGCTGTTCCAGTACAGATCATCGTAAGACGGCGTCATGCACAAGCTTCCTAGAAATCGTAACGAACGCTGAGGCTATATTGGCGCGGCGGCCCATAGAAGCCTATCAGCGTGCCGACCGCCGGAATGTTGTAGCCGGTGGTGCGGTATTCCTTGTCGGCCAGGTTGGTGCCCTGCAGCGAGAAGGTCCAGGCATCGTCCAGCTTCCAGATCACACCGGCATTGACCAGCCCGTAGCCGTCCTGGCGGATCACCGGGCTCAGGTCGGTGGTCGGCCACACTTCGCTCTGGTAGCTGTAGCTCACCCGTGCCGAGAGGTTGCCGCCGCTGGCCAGATCGGTGCGGTACTCCACGTTCAAGGCGCCGGAGAAATCCGGTGCATTGGTGAACTTCATCTGGTCGGCCACGTTGACGCCACGGTCCATGTATTCATCGTACTTGGCGTCCAGCCAGGCCAGGTTGCCGGAGATCAGCCAGTGCTGGCTGGGCAGGTACTGGTATTCGATTTCCAGTCCGTTGATGGTGCCGGCGCCGGCGTTGGTGAAGTCGCCGAAGAAGGCATCGTTGGTGCCGTCGCCATTGGTATCGATGCCGGTAAACACCGACAGCTGGATATCCTTGTACTTGTTGTGGAAGGCCGACAGGTTCAGGAATACGCGCTGGTCGAGGAAGGCCATCTTGCTGCCGATCTCAACGCTGTCGACGGTCTCGTCGTCGAACGGCTCGGCCGAGCGCGGCACGGCCACGGCATTGGCACGGATGTTGTAGCCGCCCGACTTGAAGCCGCGCGTCGCCAATCCGTAGATCATGATGTCCGGGGTGATCTGGTAGTCCAGCGACACCTTCGGCGAGACATTCGTGAAGTTGGTCTTCTTGTCGAAATCCGCCGCCACCGCGATCGGTCTGCTGAAGGTCGCATCGGCGTAGAAGCGGTTCAACACGATCGCGCGCTTGTCCTCGTCGGTGTAGCGGGCGCCGACGTCCAGCTTCAGCTTGCTGGTCAGGTCGAAGGTCCAATCGGCATACAGCGCGACGCTGTCAGTCAGAACCTTGCCGCGGGTATCGCCGAACTGAAGGTTGAAGAAGTTGTTGCGGATCTGGCCACCGGCTTCACCGCTGAACTGGTAGAGGCCCACCACGCCGCGCACCTTGCCACCGGCATCATAGTTGAGCTGCACCTCGTTGCTGACCTGGTTGTCGGTGTAGGCACCGCCCACATCGGCCAGCTTCACCGGCGTGCTGTCGAAGTCGATGTTGGCATCGCTGTCCGACTCGCGCTTGGCCACCACGTACTTCAGTGCGAGGTCGTCGTTGGGCCGCCAGTTCACCGTTGCCGACGCGCCCTTGGTCTCGACGCTGTTGAGGTTGCGCATGCCCGACCGGATGTCGTAGCGATCATCCATCGGCGGGTAGGCCGGGGTGAACGGGTTGGGTGCCAGCATCTTCGACCCGCGCATGCCGGATTGGTCGTCGATCCAGTCCAGGGCGAACTGCACGTCGAAATCGTCGCCCGCGTAGGCACCAACGTTGAGGCGGGCGGCGTTGATCTGCTTGTCACTGACCGGCTGGCCATTGAACGTGTTCTCGCCGAAGCCGTCGCGGTTCATGCTGGCCACCGCCACGCGCGCCCGCAGGCCGCTGTCGGCGCCGCCTACCGGACCGCCGATAGCAGCCTTGGCGTCCAGCTGGCCGTAGTTGCCCACGGTGATCTGGGCGAAGCCTTCGTTCTGGGTGGGCAGGCCGCGCGAGATGTACTTGATCGCCCCGCCGATGGTGTTCTTGCCGTACAGCGTGCCCTGCGGACCGCGCAGCACCTCGATGCGCGATACGTCGAACACGTCCAGCAGCGCCCCCTGCGGGCGTGCGATATACACGTCGTCGAGGTAGATGCCCACGCCCGGGTCCGCGCCCCAGGTGGGATCGGACTGGCCAATGCCGCGGATGTAGGCGGTGACCGTACTGCTGGCGCCGCGCGCGGCGTAGATGGTCAGGTTGGGTACCTGGCCATCCAGGTCGCTGATGTCCTGGACATTCATCTTGTCCAGCGCCTCGGAGGTAAAGGCGGTGACGGCCACCGGCACCTCCTGCAGAGTTTCCTCACGCTTGCGCGCGGTTACCGTGATGCTGTCCAGGTTGGTGGCCGAAGCGGTCTTGCCTGCCGCCGGTGCGGCGCGTGGCGCCTCCTGTGCCAGTACCGGCCCGGAGGCCAACAGCGCGCCGATCATCAGGCTCAAGCAATTCCGTTTCATGCGGTCCTCCCCCAAGGCAGCTACGTTGCGGATGGCCCATTGCCACCCATGGAGCCTAGGCTAGCGGCGCCGCGGTGCACCGGCGAGTGGACCTAGGTCCAGTCGGCAGCGGTCGCCAGATCCGGATACTGGGCGCGTCCTCACCTGGAAGCGCCGTATGTCGTTACTGATCGTACTTGCAGCGCTGGGGTTCCTGATCCTGGTGGCCTACCGCGGTTACAGCGTGATCCTGTTCGCGCCCATCGCCGCCCTTGGCGCCGTGCTGCTGACCGACCCTTCGCTGGTGGCCCCGATGTTCACCGGCTTGTTCATGGACAAGATGGTGGGCTTCCTGAAGCTCTACTTCCCGGTGTTCCTGCTGGGTGCGGTGTTCGGCAAGCTGATCGAACTGTCCGGCTTTTCCCGCTCCATCGTAGGCGCCGCAATCCGGCTTTTTGGCCCACAGCGGGCGATGCTGTCGATCGTGCTGGTGTCGGGCCTGCTGACCTATGGTGGCGTGTCGCTGTTCGTGGTGGTATTTGCGGTCTATCCGTTCGCGGCGGAAATGTTCCGCCAGAGCAACATCCCCAAGCGCTTGATCCCGGCGACGCTGGGGGTAGGCGGTTTCAGCTTCACCATGGATGCGTTGCCCGGCACGCCGCAGATCCAGAACATCATCCCGACGACCTTCTTCGGTACCGATACCTGGGCGGCGCCTGTACTGGGCACGCTGGGCAGCATCCTCGTGCTTGCGGTGGGCATGGCGTATCTGGAGTGGCGGCGGCGCGTCGCGCAGCGCAACGGCGAGGGCTACGGCGAGCCGGCCACCCTGGTGAACGAGCCGACACCCTTCACCGGTTCGCATCTGGCGCACGCAGGTATTGCCGTGCTGCCGTTGGTACTGGTGTTCGTCTCCAACAAGCTGTTTACCCTGGGCATGCCGCACTGGTACGGCGGCGGCGAGCACAGCTTCGTGCCCTCGATCATGGGCAACGCCGCGCCGGTCGTGCAGGACGTGGCGAAGATCGGGGCGATCTGGGCGGTGGTGGGGGCGCTGCTGGTGGGCATCCTGTCGGTGCTGGCGCTGGCCTGGCGCCCGGTGGTCGCCCAGTTTGCCGAAGGCACCCGGGCGGCCATCAGCGGTGCGGTGCTGGCGGCCATGAACACCGCATCGGAATACGGCTTCGGTGCCGTGATCGCTGCATTGCCGGGTTTCATGGTGGTGGCCAACGCGTTGGGCTCCATCAAGGATCCGCTGCTGCATGAGGCGGTCACGGTGACCGGCCTGGCCGGCGTCACTGGCTCGGCGTCCGGTGGCATGAGCATCGCCTTGGCCGCGATGTCGGAGACTTTCATCGCCAACGCGCAGGCGGCCGGCATCCCGATGGAGGTATTGCATCGGGTCGCCTCGATGGCGTCCGGCGGCATGGACAGCCTGCCGCACAACGGGGCGGTCATCACCTTGCTGATGGTGACCGGGCTGACCCATCGCCAGGCCTACAAGGACATTTTTGCGGTGACCGTCATCAAGACCCTCGCGGTGTTCGTGGTGATCGGCATCTATTACGCCACCGGCTGGGTTTGACAGCGGCGTCGCAGCACCCTCTGGAAGGCTGGTCCACGAGGATTCCCGGAACCACTTCATCCACGACTCACGCATGAGGATCTGGCAATGAACTCTGGAATCAATTCGATCAAGGCGGCCGCGCTGGTGCTGTGCACCTGGCTGGCAACGGCGGCAAGCGCCTTCGCTGCAGGGCCCGCCGGGCATTGGGATGTGGGCCTGTTCGGCAACATCTTTGGCGCCCGCGAGTACCAGGTGTGGGTGCCCGCGGGCTACGACGCCACGCAGCCGCTGCCCGTGCTGCTTGTGCTGCACGGCTGCGTGACCGGGCCGAACCTGATGGGCGAGGCCTCCGGCTTCAACGATGTGGCCGATACAGAAGGCTTCCTGGTTGTCTACCCCCGGCAGAACGTCACCGCCAACCCCGCACGCTGCTGGAACTGGCAGCTGCCGATCAACCAGGCGCGCGGCAGCGGCGAGGCGTCGATCCTGGCCGGGATCGTGGACCAGGTGAAGGGCAGCTACAGCGTCGATCCGCGCCGGGTCTACGTCACCGGCATTTCGGCCGGCGGTGCGATGACCTCGATCATGCTGGCCTGCTATTCGGACGTATTCGCCGCCGGTGCGATCCATTCCGGTGGCATGTACAAGGGGGCCACCACCGTGTCCGGCAGCGCCTACGCGCTGCTGGCGGGCAGCATCTATTCGCCGGACAGCAACGGCCGGCTGGCCTGGCAGTGCTCGGGCTCGCCGACGCCGCGACCGATCCCGGTGCTGGTATTCCATGGCACCGCCGACAGCACGGTGAACCCGGTGAACGGCCAGCAGGCCGTGCGCCAGTTCCTGCAGACCAATGACCTCGCCGACGATGGCCTGGACAACGACTCGGTGAAGTACGTCCCGACCAATACCTACAACGGGCAGGTGCCGGGCGGGCGCGCGTATCGGGTTGACACCTACACCTACGGCGGCAGGACGCTGGCCCAGCATTACGTGGTACAGGGGATGGGGCATGCGTGGAGTGGCAGCCAGACGGGATTGCCGTTTACCGATCCCAATGGGCCCGATGCCACGCTGATCACGTGGGTGTTCCTGAAGGATCAGCTGCGCTGAGCCCATGGAATGAAAGGCCGGTAGGGGCGGACCGTTGCTCCGCTCCCACCGGGGGCAGACCGAACCATGGTAGAGCGGACCGTTGGTCCGCTACCGCCAAGGCAGACCGATCCATCGTAGAGCGGACCGTTGGTCCGCTGCCGCCCGCGGCATGGCCGGTAGCCGCCCAACCTCCCGCGACAGGCGTGCGCACCATCCATACGCTATCTTTAGGTCCCTTTCCACCTCCCCACCAAGCGCCGACGCATGCGAGCTACTTCGATGGTTGTACGACACAGGCTGTGGCTGAGTTGCCTCGTAGTGTCCGCTGCGCTTCTGGCCGCCGGATGCGCCGCCGAAAAAGCCCCGGCGAAGGATCTGGCCACGGACATCGACGAGGTCGCCGCAACCCTCATCGAGCAACCCTTGCTGCACTCCACCTCGATCGGCGTGGTGTACCGGGGCCAGGCGTTCATCCGGCACCGCGGCGACATGGAAGCAGGGAAGCCAAGCCCTCCCACTGACGCGACCCTCTATGAAATCGGCTCGTTGAGCAAGACCCTGGCCGGCACGCTGATGGCCAACGCCGTCCTGGAGCACAAGGTGGGTCTGGACGACGACGTCCGGATGTACCTACAGGGGGACTACCCGAACCTGCAGTACAAGGGCGAACCCCTGCGCGTTCGCAACCTGCTCTCGCATACCAGTGGTCTGCCGAACATGCTGCCGACGCGTGCGAACACAGTGCTGGCCGACTTCACCGATCACCGTACGCCCGGCGACCTCAATGCCGTTTACGCGCACTACGGCCAGGCGGATTTCCTCAGGGATCTGCGCACGGTCGAGATCGGCGGCATGCCCGGAAAGGAGTACGCCTACTCAAGTGCCGGAACGGAGCTGGTGGCGCACATCCTGGAAGTGGTCTACAAGCGCGACTACGAAACGCTGTTGCGCAACGTCCTGGATGATTCTGCGGGCATGACGGGTGTCAGGATCCGGCTGGACGGTGCCGAGGCAGCCCGCCTTGCGGTTGGGTACCACAGCGACAACCCGATGCCGACCACGCCGATGCCGCAGTTGCCGTGGGGCGCTTCCGGAAACGTGAAGGCGACCGTTCCCGAGATGGTGAAGTACCTCAAGTTCCAGCTGGCCGCTGGGCCGGTCGTGGCGGAATCGCATCGCGCCCTGGCCAAATTCGATCCCGAATTCAGCGTTGGCTACTTCTGGAACATCGTCAGCGGCGACGCCTTGAAGGGTGTCTACTACGCGCACCATGGGGGCGTACCACGGTCGCAGTGCTACATCTACATCGTGCCCAAGTACGACCTGGGCATATTCGTGATCACCAACCAGAGCGGCGACGATACGGCGCACGCCATGGAGGCGGCGATCGACACGCTGGTCGAGAGAATCGCCGCGCGCGAGAAGGCTGCGGGTTCGACCTGAAACACCGGGCCGAACCCTGACCGGCTGACCTCAGCCCGGCAGCTCGCACTTCATTCTGCCGTCCACGTAGTAAGGCTTGGGCACATTCGGGTTGTCGCTGATCTTCTCGAAGACCACTTCGAACGAATCGGCATCCGGCGAGCCCTTGCGTTCGGTGCAGGCCTCCTGCAGCTTCTTCTTCACCGCCGTGATACCGGCATCGCGGTTGGCGCCGTCTGCGCTGTTGGTCAGGTTGACGGTTTCAGCGGATGCCACGGCACTGAAGCCCATCAGGCAGCCGGCAATCATCAGCGTGTGCAGTTTGGTCATGGCGCTTTACCTTGTGGACGCGAAGGGGTTCCAGCATAGGGCGACGCGGTGAAGATGCCGTGGTCAGAGCGCTGGCAGACCAAAGGGGCTACCGCCGAGCACCTCCGCAGATGCGGGCCACTTCCGGCAGTGGGTTATCGATCTACAATGAAGAGCGCCAGACTCCAGCGCTCACAGAAAAGTAGCCCCAACGCATGGCCCCCTCGATGAAAAAACTGGCGTTTGTCGCATTCGCTGTCTCCATCTGCATCCCCCTCGCCGGTTGCATTGCCCCCTTCCGAGTGAAGGCGCGCGCCTACGCAACGGCCGACACGGCCTCGCCAGCGAAGCCGGATTCCCCGTCGCCGTCAGCGCCCCCGAAGTGATGGGAGGCGCGGCATCGCCTTGGCCGCGCCAACCAAACGCGGTCAGGCAGGGCAACGCTCCGTCTGGCCGGCACCACGACGGGCAGGTGGTCCCGACACTGCGCACGCTGCAGCGTCAGGCTTCAGCCACCTTGCTCATCGATGTCGGTGAAACGAGACGCTGCTCGCGGCGATGGCAACCGTCCTGAGGCCAGCCCAGGCCTCGATACGGAGTCACGCGTAATCAGCTGGTGCGCAAGCACATGATTGACCGTGACGCGTCCCGAGGACGGCGTGCGGCGAATCTCCCGCAACAGGATGTCGACCGCACTGTCTGCCATCTCGGCCACCGGCTGATGGAGGGTGGTCAGTTCCGGCCACACCATGGTGGATGCCGAGGTGTCATCGAAACCGACCACTGAAAGATCACCCGGTACCTCGAGGCCGCGACGATGCGCCACGGAAACAACGGCCGATGCCATGTCATCGTTGCTGGCGAAGATCGCGCTGGGAGGCGGCTGCAGGGTCAGCAGCCGTTCGGCCGCGTCCAGTCCGGAGCGGTAGGTGAAGTAGCCGGGTTGGACAAGCGCGGGGTCATAGCCGATGCCGGCGTCAGCCAGCGCATCCCGGTAGCCCTGCCAGCGGTGCGCGCTCGCGGTCTGGTTCGGATCGCCCTTGATGTACCCGATGCGCGTGTGTCCGCGTGTGATCAGGTGCGACACCATGTCGTGGCTCGCCTGGCGATCATCGATGCGCACGCAGGAAATTCTGTCGTTCAGATGGCTGGACGCAATGGACACCACCGGGATGCCGGCGCCGACGAACTGGTCGACGATCGCCTTCGATTCACACAGGGGCGGCGGAAGAATCACGCCCGCTACGCTGCTGGACAGCTGCCGTGCTGCTTCGCAGCGTGCATCGGTATCCAGTTCATCCCAGGTGGCGATGACCAACTGCGCCGCCGCCCGGGTGGACCCGCGCAGCGCGCCGACCAGCAGTTCGCGCAGGTAGCTGGAACTGGGATTGGTGTAGATCAGCGCGATGCAGGTGTGCTGTGCCGCCGCCAGGGCGCTTGCCGCAAGGTTGGGGCGGTAGTCCAGTTCGCGCACGCTGCGCATGACCCGTTCCCGGTTGGCGTCGCGCACGCTGGCATGGCCGTGAATGACGCGCGACACGGTCATGGCCGACACCCCGGCATGCGCCGCAACGTCGTCAATGGTGATGCCGCTCGCTTTCCGACGGGCCGCTTTGGGGCTGTTCTTCAAGGGCTCGGCTCCTTTGCTGCGCTGCATGATGACAAGCGTTATCCCGGGTGATTAGTCTGCGCCCGTGACGTGATGGTAGCGCTACCACTGTGCCGGGGTAAGGCCAGCGGGTACCCCCCCTTTACCACGCGGCTGTTCTGGCAAGCCTGAAAGCGAGTTGAGTCGCAGCGAGCGCACAGCGCGCTGCGATGTTCGGTGTGGAAGACGGGCATCGCCCGTACGTGCCCCTGGAGGGGCGGTACATCCATTCGATCGTATGTCAGAGGGGAGAGTCATGAGCGCGTTTTCGATCCGTCGTACTGCAGGCCGGAGGGCTCGTTCATGAGCCGTACGCTGGCGAAGTTCACATCCAGGGCCATGTTCACCTTCGTAGGTGGCGTCCTGGTCATCAATCCCGCATTTGCACAGGACGCCTCAACGCCTGCGCCGGTTGCCCAGCCGCAGGCCCAGCCCAGCCCGACACAGCTGGACACGGTGCAGGTCACCGGCATCCGCAACAGCCTCAGCCAGGCGATGGATATCAAACGCGACTCGGCCGGTGTGGTGGATGCGATCAGTGCCGAGGACATCGGCAAGTTCCCCGATACCAATCTGGCCGAGTCCCTGCAGCGCATCACCGGTATTTCCATCGAACGCCGTGACGGTGAGGGCGCGCAGGTAACAGCGCGTGGCTTCGGTCCCCAGTTCAATATGGTGACCCTCAACGGGCGCCAGATGCCGGGCGCGGATGCGTTCGGTGCGTCGGGCCAGGTAGCCATCGGCGGCGTGGACGGCGGTACCCGCGCCTTCAACTTCGCCCAGTTGGCCGCTGAAGCCATCAATGGCATCGAGGTCTACAAGACCAGCCAGGCCAACGTGCCCAGCGGGGGTATTGGCGCCACCATCAACATTCTGACCGCGCGCCCGTTCGATCATGAGGGCACGGTCGCAAGCGTCGGCGCCAAAGCCGTCTACGACAAGAGCCAACCGTTCGCTGACGATCTGACACCGGAACTGTCCGGCATCTTCAGCTACAGCAATCCGGACAAGACCTTCGGCGTCGGACTGAGTGCCAGCTACCAGAAGCGCAAGGGTGGCTCGGTGCAGGCCACCAACAACTACTGGAACATCCAGCCGTGGACCGGCACGATGCCCGGCAACCCGACCGTGGTCAATGCACCGGCGGTGGGCGCGCTGTACGGTCGCCCGAACGACCTTCGCTACGCGTTCTCCGAGTTCGAGCGCGAGCGCATCAATGGCCAGGCGGTGCTGCAGTTCGCGCCGACGGACGCGGTGACCTTGACCCTGGACTACACCTATTCGACCAACGAGATCACCGAGAATCGTGGCGAGCAGGGCATGTGGTTGCAGAACAGCAACTACACCGATGTCACGTTCGACACCAGCGGTGCGGTCGCTACGCCGATCTATATCCGTGAAATCGCCGGAACCAAGGATTTCGGGCTTGAACAGCAGCGCAGCATGCAGAAGTACAAGCTGGGATCGCTCGGCTTCAATGCACTGTGGAACGTCACCGACCGGTTCAAGCTGACCTTCGACGCGCACAACTCGAAGAACGAAAGCCGGCCGAACGATCCGCTCACCGGGGGCGGCTCGATCTTCAGCAGCATCGCCGGCACCAACAACTGCACCACCGGGCCGCACTGCGGTGGGTCATGGGTGCAGGAAATGAACTTCAACAACGGCCTGCCGGTGGGCACCCAGGTCTGGTACCCGAGCACGGCCGATGCCATCGCCAAGACAAACGGCGTGGTCAACCCGGGCTTCGTGCCGGGCGAGATTGGTTCGCAGGTGCTGCGTATCAATTCGCAGAGCCAGGTGAGCGAGATCAAGCAGGGGCGCGTCGACGGTGAGTGGAGCTTCGACAAGGGCCGCTTCCAGTTTGGCGTGGACTCGAGCAAGCAGACCACCCATCGCATCCAGGCCGCGGAGAATTACAACACCCTGGGCGACTGGGGCGTGGCCAACGTTGACGGGGATGTTGCCAACGGGCTGATGGACCTGCTGCAACCGGTCAACATCGTCGGGTTGTTCAACGATTACAACGCCAACAGCTTCACGGCCTGGCGCGGCGATGCCGGCCGCCTGGCGCAATGGGCGGCGGACAACTATGGCGCCAATCTCGGCGTGAGCCCGCAGCGCGCCGCCGACAACCTGGTGGAGGAGAAGACCAAATCGGCCTATTTCCAGGTCGAGCTGGACGGCGAACTGGGCGGCCTGCGCACCAATACCCGTCTGGGCGTGCGCTACGAAACCACCGATGTGGTGTCGACGTCGGTCATCGCCATCCCGGAAGCCATCGAATGGCAGTCCAACAACGACTTCCGCGTGGTGTTGTCCGACGAGCAACAGCCGTTCACCGAGAAAAACAGCTACAGCTACATCCTGCCCAACCTCGACTTCAGCATCGACCTCATGGACGATCTGAAGGGGCGCGTCTCATTCGGCAAGAGCATCGCGCGTGCGCCGATCGGCAACCTCTACGCAGGCCCGACCGCACAGCAACCGTTTGGCTCGGTGCTGATCGATCCGTCCTCGCGGGCCAGCGGCACCGCCCAGAACCCGCAGCTGAAGCCGCTGGAGTCGGACAACCTCGACCTGGCACTGGAGTGGTACTTCGCGGATGCGAGCTACGTATCGGTGACGTACTGGAACAAGTCGGTCGACAATTTCATCGGCAATACCATCGTGCAGGAGAACCTGTACGGCCTGAGGGATCCCACCGCCGGTCCCGATGCGCAGGCCGCCCTGGCATTCCTCAACAGCGGCGCCTGTATCACCCAGGTGGGCGCAGCCAATGCGGCGGCGTGCTCGGCCAATGACACCGCGCTGTTCACCGCGCTGGCCCTGCTGCGCAACAACCCCGCCGGGTTGGGCGCCTACACAGGTACCGATGCCCAGGTGCTGGCGACCGAAGCGGCCTACGATCTGTACGGCAACGCCGCTGACCCGTTGTACCAGTTCAACGTCAACCGCCCCATCAACCAGAACAAGGCCAAGCTGCACGGCTGGGAGCTGGGCGGGCAGTACTTCTTCGGCGACACCGGCTTTGGCGTCCTGGCCAACTACACCATCGTTGACGGCGATGTCGGCTACAACAATGCGGGTGACCCGGGCATCGACCAGTTCTCGCTCACGGGCCTGAGCGACACGGCCAATGCGATGCTAATGTACGAAAAGTACGGCTGGTCGGTCCGCTTGGCATGGAACTGGCGTGACGAGTACCTGATTCTGGCCAACCAGGGGGCCAGCCGGAATCCGTACTACGTGGAAGCGTACGAACAGTGGGATCTCAGCGTGAACTACACCCTGGATGATCACTGGTCGTTCGGCCTGGAGGCGATCAATCTGACCGGTGAAGACGTCCGCTGGCGTTCACGTACGTCCGAGATGATCGTGAAGCTGGCAGATCAGAGTCCGCGTTACATGCTTGGCGTTCGTTACAGGTTCTGAACGGAGGGTGCCGCTGCACGTGCAGCGGCACCTGTTCACCGCTCCTGAGGGGATTGGACAGCACCATGCCGCGTTACGAAATGCTCAACAACATCGCCCATCGCGACCTGCGGGTGGCGACCGGCTTCGGGCCCGAATATGGCGACGCGGTGGGCATGGTCCCGGCCTACCCGAGCGAGTTTGCCGAGCTGCAGCGCGAGTACCCCATCTTCCTTCGCAAGGACGCCGCAACGGGCCAGTGGCAGTCGGTGGTTCTGCTGGGGTTCGAGCAGCACGAGAATCTGTTTCTGCAGGACGGTCGCTGGAATGCGTCCTATCTGCCCGGGGCGGCAGCCAAGGGGCCGTTCCTCATCGGATTCCAGGAGCACCAGGTCGACGGCGCGTTCACCCAGGAAGCGGTGCTGCACGTGGACCTGGATCATCCCCGCGTCAAGGCGATGCAGGGCGAGCCGGTGTTCCTGCCGCAGGGCGGCAATACCCCCTACCTGGACCACATCGCAGGCGTGCTGCGTGGCATACATGATGGTCATGCTTTTGGCGCGGACATGTATGCCATGTTCGATGCGAAAGGCCTGATTCAACCCCTTACCCTGGACGTGCAGATCGATCCGCAGCATCGGATCGGCGTCAATGGCCTGCACGCGATCGACCGTGACCGCCTGGCCCTGCTGGACGGTCCTGCGCTGGCTGACCTCAATCGCGCCGGGTATCTGGAGGGTGCGTATCTGATGCTGGCGTCACTGCACAACATGCGCCGCCTGATCGCCGAGAAGCAGCGACGCCTGCGCATGCACGATGCCGCCGTTGCGGCCGGGGGACACTGACCCGTGCTGGACGGCGCCGCCATGCAGACCCTGGAAGGCCTGGACCCGGCCGCACTGCCGATGGAGGCGTTGGTGGCCGCGGGAGTGCCGGTGGTGCTGCGGGGCATCGCGCGCGACTGGGGGGTGGTGCAGGCCGGGCTGCGCTCCACGCACGAGGCGATGGCCTATCTGCGCGGCTTCGATGTCGGCGTGCCCGTGCCGTATTCCTTCGGCGGCCCCGAGATCGAAGGACGTCCGTTCTACAACGCCGATTTCACCCGGTTGAACGTGGAGGTCCGGCGTGGATTGCTGACGCAGGTGCTCGACGAGATTGCCGACACCCTCGATGACCCGAAGCCACCCACTTATTACGTGGCGTCGCTGCTGATCGATCGGGCGCTGCCCGGGTTTGCGCAGTCCAACGACGCCGGCTTGGCGGGGCAGGGCATCGAGGCCTCGGCCAGCATCTGGATCGGCAACCGCGTGACCGCCTCCTGCCATTTCGACACCCCCGAGAACCTGGCGTGCTGTGTAGTGGGCCAACGCCGCTTCACCCTGTTTCCGCCGGAGCAGATCGACAATCTGTACCCGGGGCCGCTGGAGCCCACGCCGGGTGGCCAGGTGGTCAGCGTGGTGGATATGGACCGCCCCGACTTCGCGTGCCATCCCCGGTTCCGTGACGCGCTCGCCAGCGCGCAGACTGCCGTGCTGGAGCCCGGCGATGCGATCTTCATTCCGAGCATGTGGTGGCACCACGTGCGCAGCCTGATGCCGTTCAACGTGCTGGTGAACTACTGGTGGCGCAGTTCGCCGCACTTCCTTTCCTCGCCGCTGCCGGCGCTCCAGCATGCAATGTGGGCGCTGCGCGATCTGCCGCCCCGCCAGAAACAGGCGTGGTCGGAGATCTTCGCGTACTACGTTTTCGGACCCGGCGAACGCGCAGGGCAGCACCTGCCGGACGTGGCCCGGGGTGAGCTGGCGCCGTTCGACGAGACACAGGCACGGCGCACGCGCGCCCAACTGCTGGCTCGACTCAACCGCTGATGGGAGCATTGCATTGAACGTGGCGGACACAACACACGGGCGCATCCGCAAGGTGGTCATCGCCGGCGGCGGTACGGCAGGCTGGCTGGCCGGCTGTGCGCTGTCCCATCAGTTCCGCGACCAGCTGGACATCACCCTGGTGGAGTCCGAGCAGATCGGTACCGTGGGCGTCGGCGAGTCGACGGTGCCGCCCATCCGTACCTTCCACCGCTTTCTGCAGATCGACGAGCAGGAGTTCCTGCGCGCCGTCGCCGGCACGTTCAAGCTCTCGATCTCGTTCGAGAACTGGCGTCGCCCCGGGGACCGGTTCATCCACCCGTTCGGCACCATCGGGCAGGGCACCTGGGCCACGCCGTTCCATCATTTCTGGCTGGACAGCCTGCGCCGCGGCATGCCGTCGGACCTGGGCGACTTCTGCCTGGAGAGCGTCGCCTCCCGCGGTGACCAGTTCTCGCTGGAGACCCAGCCCGCGCTCAACTACGCCTATCACTTCGACGCCGGGCTGTATGCCAGGTTCCTGCGAGGCAAGGCCGAAGGGCATGGTCTTCGACGGGTGGAGGGAAAGATCCGTGAGGTCAGGCAGCATCCCGACGACGGCTCCGTCGCGTCACTGGTGCTGGAGGATGGGCAGGTCATCGAGGGCGACCTGTTCATCGACTGCACCGGGTTCCGCGGGCTGTTGACCGAGCAGACCCTGCATACCGGCTACGAGGACTGGCACGAATGGTTGCCCAGTGATCGCGCCGTTGCGGTGCAGACCGAGGCGGTCGCGCCGCCCGTTCCGTACACCCGTGCCATTGCGCACGAGGCCGGCTGGCGCTGGCATATCGCGCTTCAGCACCGGGTTGGGTGCGGGCTGGTGTTCTCCAGCCGGCACATGTCCGATGACGAGGCGCAGGCCAAGCTGCTGCGTGATGTTGACGGTCCGCCCCTGCGCGATCCCTGGTTGGTGCCGTTCCGCAGCGGGCGCCGGTTGAAAGCGTGGAACAAGAATGTGGTCGCGCTCGGGCTTGCCAGTGGCTTCATCGAGCCGCTGGAATCGACCAGCATCCACCTGACCATCAGTGCCGTGGTCCGCCTGATCCAGCTGTTCCCGATCGACGGCATCAGCCCGGCGCTGGTGGCGCTGTACAACGATGTCAGCCGCCAGGAAATGGAGCACGTGCGCGACTTCATCATCCTGCATTACCACGCCACCCAGCGCGACGAGCCGATGTGGAAGGCCTGCCGCGAGATGGCACTGCCGGAGTCGCTCGCGGTCCGGCTGCGCGCCTGGCGCGAACGTGCCCATGCCTGGCAGGACCCCGGTGAGCTGTTCCGCGTGGATTCCTGGACCAGCGTGCTGATGGGGCAGGGCATCCAGCCCGGTCCGCCGCACCCGCTGGCGGCCGCCATCAACGACGCAGACCTGCGGACGCTGCTGGCGCGGATTCGGCAGCCCGTGCAGCAGGCGGTCGCAACGATGCCGTCGCAGGCCGCCTTCATTGAACGCTACTGCAAGGCAGCGGCGGACGTATGGCCACGGCGCTCCGCCGTGGCGTAGCAGAGCCGCACGCTGCGGCTTGGAAATGGTAGCGCTACCTTCAACAACAGGCGAGGTGGAAGACGATGGATCTGGTGGCTGGAATCGACGCGGGTACGCAAAGTCTGAAGGTCGTGGTCTACGACCCTGCCGGGCGGCGTCTCATTGCCAACACCAGCGCGCCCCTGGACCTGGCGTCCGACGCCGATGGGAGCCGCGAACAGCGCCCGGCCGATTGGATCGCCGCACTGCATGCCTGCTTCCGTGCGGTTGATCCCAAGATACGGTCCCGCATCGCCGCACTGGCGGTCTCGGGCCAGCAGCACGGCTTCGTGCCGGTGGACGCGGCAGGGGAGGTGCTGGCACCGGCCAAGCTGTGGTGCGACACCAGCACCTCGGCGGAGTGCGTGCAGATCATGGACGCGGTGGGCGGAACGGCGCGCACCATCGCACTGGCGGGCAATCCGGTGCTGACCGGTTATACGGCATCCAAACTGCCGTGGACAAAGGCCCACCGGCCGGAGGCCTACGCGCGGCTTGCCAGCATCCTGCTGCCGCACGACTACCTCAATTTCGTATTGACCGGCCAGCGCTTCTGCGAATTCGGGGATGCCTCGGGCACGGGCTGGCTGGACGTGCGGACCCGTACCTGGTCGGCCGAGCTGCTGCGCGCGACCGATCCGGATCGCGACCTGGCCGCGTGCTTGCCGCGCATCGCCGCGCCCGAGGAAGTGTTCGACATCGACCCGTCCACCGCAGCGGCGCTGGGCCTGCCCGCGACAGTGAAGGTGGCCGTCGGCGGTGGCGACAACATGATGGCGGCCATCGGCACTGGCTGCGTCGCACCGGGTCGCCTGACGGTGAGCCTGGGCACCTCGGGCACCCTGTTCGCCTACTCCGACACCCCGGTGGTCGACCCCGACGGGGCGTGGGCCGCGTTCTGTTCGTCCACCGGCGGCTGGCTGCCGCTGATCTGCACGATGAACTGCACCGTGGTGACCGAACAGGTCGCCGACGCGTTCAGCTTCAGCACCCGGTACGGCGACGGACACCTGCGCGCGACCGCGCCCGGGGCCGACGGCCTGGTGATGCTGCCGTTCCTCAATGGCGAGCGCACGCCGGACCTGCCGCGTGGCAAAGGGGTACTGGCGGGTCTGGACACGACCAACATGACCCCGGCGCACTTCTACCGCGCGGCTATGGAAGGGGCGACCTACACCCTGAAATATGGCTACGACGCCTTTGTCCGCGCGGGCATGCGGTTCGACCGCATCGTGCTGACCGGTGGCGGCAGCAACAGTGCGCAGTGGCGGCAGATGGTGGCCGATGTGTTCCGCCTGCCGGTGGACGTACCTACCCAGCCCGAGGGCGCAGCCTTCGGTGCGGCATTGCAGGCGCTGTGGGCCTTGGGTCACGCCCGCGGTGACGCCGCCTCCATCGCCGACATAGCGGACCGGCACGTGGCGGTCGACCCGCTGCAGTCCGCACAACCCGATCCAGCGCGTACGGCCGCTTACGCAACGGCGTATGCCCGTTTTCTGCGCCATCTCGATGCCATCACGCCGTTGTATCGCGGCTGATATCCCCTTTTTCGCGACGCCTCGCACAACGACAGGAAGACGCACCATGAGCAACCAGCCCTTCATCGGCGGCAAGGAATACTTCCCCGGCATCGGCCGCATCCCCTTCGAAGGCCGCGCCTCGGACAACCCGCTCGCGTTCAAGGTCTATGACGCGAACAAGGTCATCGGCGGCAAAACCATGCAGGACCACCTGCGTTTTGCGGCCTGCTACTGGCACACGTTCTGCAACGCCGGCCATGATCCGTTTGGCCCGGGCACGCGCCACTTCCCGTGGGAGACCGGCTCGCCGATGGGCACCGCCGAGGCGAAGGTGGACGCGGCATTCGAGTTCTTCACCAAGCTCGGCGTGCCGTACTGGTGCTTCCACGATATCGACCTGGCGCCGGATGCCGAGGATGTCGGCGCGTACGAAAAGAACCTGAAGCACATGGTGCGCCTGGCCAAAGAGCGCCAGGACGCGACCGGCATGAAGCTGCTGTGGGGCACGGCCAACCTGTTCTCGCACCCCCGCTATATGAACGGTGCATCCACCAACCCGGATTTCGCGGTGGTCGCGCGTGCCGCCGTACAGGTGAAGGCGGCGCTGGACGCCACGGTTGAGCTGGGCGGCGAGCACTACGTGTTCTGGGGCGGCCGCGAAGGCTACGGCTCCCTGGCCAACACGCTGATGAAGCGTGAGGTCGACCACTTCGCGCGGTTCCTCACCATGGCGCGCGACTATGGCCGCAGCATCGGGCTGAAGGGGAATTTCCTGATCGAGCCCAAGCCGATGGAGCCGATGAAGCACCAGTACGACTTCGACAGCGCCACCGTGGTCGGCTTCCTGAAGGAGCATGGCCTGGACAAGGATTTCAAGCTCAACATCGAGGCAAACCACGCCACGCTGTCCGGTCACACTTTCGAACACGACCTGCAGGTCGCTTCGGATCATGGCCTGCTGGGCAGCATCGACGCCAACCGCGGCAATGCCCAGAACGGCTGGGATACCGACCAGTTCCCGACCGACCTGTACGACACCGTGGGCGCGATGCTGGTGGTGCTGCGCCAGGGTGGGCTGGAAGGCGGCTTGAACTTTGATGCCAAGGTGCGTCGCGAATCCACCGATCTGGAGGACCTGTTCATTGCCCACATCGGTGGCATGGATGCGTTCGCCCGCGGGTTGGAAGTGGCCCATGCGCTGCTGAACGACTCGCCCCTGGAGCAGTGGCGCAAGGCGCGTTACGCCAGCTTCGACAGCGGGTCCGGCGAGCAGTTCGCGCGCGGCGCGCTCAGCCTTGCCGACCTGGCCGCACTGGGTGCCAAGGGTGGTGAACCCACGCAGATCAGCGGCAAGCAGGAGCGTTACGAGAACCTGATCAACCAGTACCTGCTGCGCTGAGCGTTGCAGCTCGCATTGATGACACCGGACCGGAGAAGGGCAGGGCAATGGACCAGGCAATGAAGGGCGGCGAGAACACCCGCCTGATTGTAGTGATCAGCGTGGTGGCGACGATTGGCGGATTCCTGTTCGGCTTCGACAGCGGGGTGATCAACGGTACCCAGGACGGGCTGCACCAGACCTTCAAATCCGGCGAGTGGATGCAGGGGTTCGAGATCGCATCGATGCTGTTGGGCTGCGCGGTCGGTGCCTTCAGCGCCGGCCGTCTGGCCGACCGCCTGGGGCGCCGCAACGTGCTGATCGTCTCGGCAGTGCTGTTCCTGCTGTCGGCGATCGGCGCGGGTGCGGCGTCGTCCTCGGCCATGTTCATCGTCGCGCGGGTGATGGGCGGCTTTGCGGTGGGGGCGGCGAGTGTGATCTCGCCGGCCTACATCGCCGAAGTGGCGCCGGCACGCTACCGCGGCCGCCTGGCCACGGTGCAGCAGATCGCCATCATCAGCGGGCTCACCGTCGCGTTCCTGTCCAACTATCTGCTGGCGGCCACGGCGGGTGCGTCCACCGAAGCGCTGTGGGGCGGGTACGCGGCGTGGCGTTGGATGTTCTGGATGCAGGCGGTGCCCTCGCTGCTGTTCCTCGCGCTGTTGCTGACCATTCCGGAAAGCCCGCGCTACCTGGCGGTGAAGCGCCGCAAGGACGAGGCATTGCAGGTGCTGACGCGGCTGTTCGGCGCTGCCGAGGCGCAGGCAAAGCTGGCCGAGATCGACGCCTCGCTGTCGACCGACCATCATCGCCCGCGGCTGTCGGATCTCCTCAGCAAGGCGACCGGCCGGGTCCGCTCGATTGTCTGGGTCGGCATCGGCCTGGCCACCTTCCAGCAGCTGGTCGGTATCAACGTGGTGTTCTACTACGGCGCCGTGCTCTGGCAGGCGGTCGGCTTCTCCGAGAACGACGCGCTGATGATCAATGTGCTGTCCGGTGCGCTCAGCATCGGCGCCTGCATCGTCACCGTGCTGCTGATTGATCGCATCGGGCGCAAGCCGCTGCTCTGGGCTGGCTCGGCCGGCATGGCGGTGTCGTTGGCGCTGTTGGTGGTCGCATTCGCCAGCGGCTCCCTGGTCGATACACACCTGCAGCTGCCGCCGGGCATGGGCACGCTGGCGCTGGTGGCGGCCAATGCCTACGTGGTGTTCTTCAACATCTCCTGGGGGCCGGTGATGTGGGTGATGCTGGGCGAAATGTTCCCCAACCAGATCCGTGGCTCGGGGCTGGCCGTGGCGGGGGCGGCGCAGTGGACCGCGAATTTCGCCGTCACGGTGACCTTCCCCATTCTGCTGGCGGGAACCGGGCTGGCAACCACGTACAGCCTCTACCTGGTGGCGGCCGTCATCTCGATCTTCTTCGTGCTCAGGTACGTGCACGAAACCAAGGGCAAGGAACTGGAGCAGATGGAAGGATGAACACGATGACCAATCAAGGCGCTTCCCGCGCCCGGAAGGGCGTGCTGCTGACCGCGCTGCTGCTGGTACTGGCCGCCTGCGGGAAGGAAGACAATGCGCCCGCAGCTGCGACGGCGGCCCCCAATCCATGGCCGGAGGTCACCTGGCCGCTGGCCGAGGACCCCGCCCTGGAAAAGCGCATCACCGACCTGATGGCGACCATGACGGTAGAGGAGAAGGTCGGTCAGCTGGTGCAGGGGGATATTGCCAGCATCACGCCGGATGACCTCCGCAAGTACCGGCTCGGCTCGATCCTGGCCGGCGGCAACTCCGACCCGGGCGGCCGGTACGATGCGTCGCCGGCCGAGTGGCTGGCGCTCGCCGACGCGTTCTATGCGGCATCGATGGACACCTCGCAGGGCGGCAAGGCGATTCCGGTGCTGTTCGGCATCGATGCCGTGCACGGGCAGAGCAACATCATCGGCGCGACCCTGTTCCCGCACAACATCGGTCTGGGCGCGACCCGCAACCCGGAACTGCTGCGCCGGATCGGTGAGATCACCGCGCTGGAGACCCGTGCCACCGGCATGGAGTGGGCGTTCGCACCCACCGTGGCCGTCCCGCAGGACGACCGCTGGGGGCGCACCTATGAGGGCTATTCCGAATCACCCGAAGTGGTGGCCAGCTATGCCGGTGCGATGGTCGAGGGCCTGCAGGGCAAGGTGGGCACGCCGGCCTTCCTGGACGGTCGCCATGTGATTGCGTCGGTAAAGCACTTCCTCGGCGACGGCGGCACGGCCGATGGCAAGGACCAGGGCGATACCCGGATCAGCGAGGCCGAGCTGGTGCGCATCCATGCGGCCGGGTATCCGCCGGCGATTGCCGCCGGTGCGCAGACCGTCATGGCGTCCTTCAACAGCGTCAACGGCGAAAAGATGCACGGTCACAAGCCGTACCTGACCGATGCGTTGAAGGGCCGCATGCACTTCGGTGGGTTCGTGGTGGGCGACTGGAACGGCCACGGGCAGGTCAAGGGCTGCACCACCACCGATTGCCCGGCCACCCTCAATGCCGGCCTGGACATTGCCATGGCGTCGGACAGCTGGAAGGGCTTCTATGAGACCACGCTGGCCGCAGTGAAGGCGGGCACCATCGCCCCGCAACGCCTGGACGATGCGGTGCGCCGGATCCTGCGGGTCAAGATGCGGCTGGGTCTGTTCGAGGCGGGCACGCCATCGTCGCGCGCAGTCGGTGGCCAGTTCGCGCTCATCGGCGCCCCGGCGCATCGTGAGGTCGCACGGCAGGCGGTACGTGAATCGCTGGTGTTGCTGAAGAACCAGGGCGGCGTGCTGCCGTTGTCGCCGAAGCAGCGCATCCTCGTCGCCGGTGACGGTGCCAACGACGTCGGCAAGCAGGCGGGCGGGTGGACGCTGAACTGGCAGGGCACCGGCACCACCCGCAAGGACTTCCCGAATGCGGACACCATCTTCGAGGGCATTGCGCGGCAGGCGAAGGCCGCTGGCGGTCAGGCGGAGCTGGCGGTGGATGGCAAGTATGCGGCCAAGCCGGACGTCGCCGTGGTGGTGTTCGGGGAGAACCCCTATGCGGAGTTCCAGGGAGATCTGCCGACACTGGCCTACAAGCCGGGGGACGACGCCGATCTTGCGTTGATCAAGCGACTGAAGGCCGAGGGCATTCCGGTGGTCGCGGTGTTCCTGAGCGGGCGCCCGCTGTGGGTGAACCGGGAGATCAATGCCGCCGACGCGTTCGTGGCGGCGTGGCTGCCCGGCTCGGAAGGCGCCGGCATTGCCGATGTGCTGCTGCGTGGGCCGGGGGGCGACGTGCAGCACGACTTCAAGGGCACGCTGAGCTTCAGCTGGCCGCGCACGGCAACGCAGTACGTCAACAATGTCGGGCAGAAGGACTACGCCCCGCAGTTCGCGTTCGGCTTCGGCCTGACCTACGCCGATAACGGCGATCTGGCCCCGCTGCCGGAAGTCTCTGGCGTTACCGGCAAGGAAGGTGCGGGCGGCGTGTTCTTCGCGCGCGGTGATGCCGGCGCCGGCATGGCGCTGCGACTGGAGGGCAGCACAGGGCAGGGCGTGACCGTCACCAAGGTGCCGGAGTCCCTCGATGGCGACCTGCTGCAGGTCACCGGCGTGGATCATCTCGCACAGGAAGACGGTCGTCGCCTTGCGTGGACGGGCAAGGGCGAGGCGACTGCCGCGTTGCAGTCGCATACGGCGCTGGACCTGCAGCGCGAGAGCAACGGCGACCTGATGCTGTTGACCACGCTGCGCGTTGACGCCGCACCCCAGGGCGATGCGTGGTTGTCGGTAGGCTGCGGCCCGGGCTGTTCGGCCCGTGTGGCGCTCGGACCGACGCTGGCCAAGCTGCCCAAGGGTCAATGGACCCGCGTGGGCGTGCCTTTGAAGTGTCTGGCGGCGGCAGGCGCGGATGTCGGCAAGCTGGATCGCCCCTGGTCCATCGGGACAGCGGGCGCGATGACGCTTTCGGTGTCACGTGTCGCGCTGGGTGCCTTGAACGAGGTGGAATCCACCATCGCATGCCCGGGCGCGTGACGATGCGTCGCGCGCCATCAGCGCTTGGGTGGGCGCGCGACCGAGTCGCGCACCACCAGCCGGTGCGGCATAACGTGGTCGGTCAACACGCGCGTGTCCTCGCCCTTGCGGCGGATGGTGCGCAGCAGGATATCGATGGCGGCGTCGGCCATCGCGGCGATGGGTTGATGGATGGTGGTCAGCTCGGGCCAGACGGTGGTGGCGGCCGAGGTGTCATCGAAGCCCACCACCGACAGGTCGCGGGGTACGTCCAGGCCGCGCCGGTGCGCGACGGAGATCACCGCCGCACCCATATCGTCGTTGCTGGCAAAGATCGCGGTGGGCGGCTGGCGCTGGGCCAGCAGCTTCTCGGCGGCGGCGAGCCCCGAGCGGTAGGTGTAGTCGCCCTGCTGCACCAGGCCGGGTTCAACGTCCAGCCCGGCCGCGTGCAAGGCCGTCACAAAGCCGTCGTAGCGCCGTGCACTGGCACTGAGGTCCTTGCGCCCGCAGATGAAACCGATGCGGCTGTGGCCGTGCTCGATCAGGTGTTCGGCCAGTTCCCTGCCGGCCTGGAAGTCGTCGATGCGCACGCAGGAGATGCCGTTGCCCAGGTGGCCCGGTGCGATCGCGACCACCTGGATGCCCGCCTTGATGAGCTCGGTCACCGCCGGCTGCGACTCGCACAGCGGGGGCGGCAGGATGACGCCATCCACACGGCCGGCCAAGGCACGCGCGGCCTTGCGCTCGGCGGCGGGTTCGAAGTCCTCCCAGTAGTCGACCACCAGCTGGATGGCGGCATTGGACGCCACACGCAGCAGGCCGACCAGCAGTTCGCGCAGGTAAGCGCCGCTGGGATTGGTGTAGATCAGGGCGATGCGCGTGTGCTGTGCGGCGGCCAGCGTACTCGCGGCCAGGTTGGGCGTATAGCCCAGTTCGCGCACCGCGCGCATCACGCGTTCGCGGGTGTCATCGCGCACCTTGCCCTGGTTGATCGCCCGCGACACCGTCATCGGCGACACCCCGGCCAGGGCCGCCACTTCGTCGATCGTCACGCCACTGGTTTTGCGACGGACCGATTTCTTCGGCTTGTCCAATACGCGCTCCCGTTTTTCGTTGCGACGCTGGCGCATCGAAGGCACGTCCGGAGCTTACAAGGTTTGCTGTCCCCGCTGCGGTTCCGCTGGGATGTCGAGCGGTGTCATTGGAGGGTGGGTGCGTTGATGGCGTTGTTGGCGTGCACCTGCACCGTGCACGCGGAGGATGGCTACGCGCTCTGGATGCGTTACGCGCCCCTCGAACCCGCGCTGGCGGCCGATTACCACACGCGCCTGGCGGAGGTGGTGGCCCCGGATCAGACACCCACCCAGCGTGCCGCGCGCGAGGAGCTGGAACGTGGTCTCACGGGTCTGACAGGCAGCGCGCCGCGGATGCATGTCGCGCCTGCCATCAACCCGTCACTGGTCATCGGCACACCGCAGTCGTCGACCTTGATCGCGCCGCTACGCCAGGAGCTTGACGCGCTGGGCGACGAAGGCTATCTGCTCCGGCAGACCCGCATCGACGGGCGCGACGTACTGCTGGTGGCCGCGCGCCGGGACATCGGCGTGCTGTACGGCGTGTTCCATCTGCTGCGACTGCTGCAGACCGGCGCCTCACTGGAGGCGCTGGAGGTGCGCGAATCGCCGCGGATGCGGCTGCGGGTGCTCAACCACTGGGACAACCTGGACGGCTATGTCGAACGCGGCTACGCCGGTCGCTCGCTGTGGGACTGGCAGACGCTGCCGGAATGGCGCGACCCGCGTTACACCGACTACGCACGCGCCAACGCCTCGGTGGGTATCAACGGCACCGTGCTCAACAACGTGAACGCCAATGCGCAGAGCCTGGCGCCGGACTACCTCGCCAAAGCGGCGACGCTGGCGGACATGTTCCGGCCCTACGGTATCCGCGTGTACCTCAGCGTGCGTTTCAGCGCGCCCATCGAGCTGGGCGGCCTGAAAACCGCCGATCCGCGCGATCCGGAGGTACAGCGCTGGTGGCAGCACAAGGCCGACGAGATTTACGCGCGCATTCCGGATTTCGGCGGCTTCCTGGTGAAGGCCAATTCCGAAGGGCAGCCCGGTCCGCAGGACTACGGCCGCTCGCACGCCGAGGGCGCCAACCTGTTGGCCGATGCGCTGGCCCCGCATGGCGGCGTGGTGATGTGGCGGGCGTTCGTCTACGCGCACGATGTTCCTGCCGACCGTGCCACACAGGCATACACCGAATTCGCGGGGCTGGACGGCGCCTTCCGCCCGAACGTGATCCTGCAGGTGAAGAACGGGCCCATCGACTTCCAACCCCGCGAGCCGTTCCACCCGCTGTTCGGGGCCATGCCGCGTACGCCGCTGATGATGGAAGTGCAGATCACCAAGGAATATCTCGGCTTCGCCACGCACCTGGTGTACCTGGGGCCGTTGTACGAAGAGGTGCTGCAGTCCCCCACCCGTGGACAGGGCGCCACGGTGGCGCAGGCGCTGACCGGCATGGCCGGCGTTGCCAACATCGGCACGGATCGCACCTGGAGTGGCTCGCACTTCGATCCCGCCAACTGGTACGCCTTCGGCAGGCTGGCATGGAATCCGCAGCAGTCGGCCCGCGCCATCGCGGCGGACTGGGCGGCGATGACCTTCTCGCCAGACCCCGCGGTCGTGCAGCCCATCGTCGGGATGATGATGGGCTCGCGGGAGGCCGCCGTGAACTACATGACCCCGCTGGGCCTGCACCACCTGATGGCACGCGGACACCACTACGGGCCCGGCCCGTGGGTCGACGGCGGCCCGCGCGCGGACTGGACGTCGGTGTACTACCACCGCGCCGACCGCGATGGCATCGGCTTCGACCGGACCGCCCGTGGCAGCAACGCGGTGGGCCAGTACGCCCCTGACGTGGCCGCGCGGTATGGCGATCTGGCGCGGGTGCCGGAACCGCTGCTGCTGTGGTTCCATCACGTGCCCTGGGATCACCGCATGGCGTCGGGCAGGTCATTGTGGGACGAACTGGTCGGGCGCTACTCGCAGGGCGTGCGCCAGGTCCAGGACATGCAGGCGACCTGGGCCAGCCTGGGGGGCAGGGTGGATCCACAACGGCATGCGCAGGTCACCGCGTTCCTGCGCATCCAGCTGCGCGAAGCACAATGGTGGCGCGATGCGAGCGTGGCGTATTTCCAGTCGGTGAGCGGCAGGCCCCTGCCTGCCGGCGAGATCGCCCCGCCGCACCCGCTGGGCTGGTACCAGGGCCTGCAGTTTCCTTCCGCGCCGGGAGATGGGCGATGAGTCATAGGACCTGGATTGGTTGGCTGCTGGCAGTCGCGTTGGCGTGCTGCGTCATGCCGTCAACGGCGCAGGAACCGGTGACGACGCTGTTGCATCCGCTGTTCCAGGACCACGCCGTGCTGCAGCGCGACCAGCCGATTCCGGTCTGGGGCAACGCTGCGCCGGGCACCACGGTGTCTGTGACATTGGCAGGGCGAACCGTCACCACGCGCGCCGATGCCAGCGGTCGCTGGCAGGCACGGCTCGCCCCTCTCGCCGCTGGCGGTCCGTACGTACTGTCGGTGCGCGCAGGGAAGGCCAGCCAAGTGGTGCAGGACGTGCAGATGGGCGATGTCTGGTTGTGTTCCGGACAGTCGAACATGGAACTGCCGGTGTGGCGCGCGCTCGACGCGGGCAGCGAGATCGCCTCGGCCACACACCCGACGATCCGCCTGTTCACCGTGCCCAAGGCGGTGGCCACCGTGCCGCAACTGCAGTTCGGCGCGCCGGTTGCGTGGCACCCCGCGTCACCGGAGACGGTGCGCGACTTTTCTGCGGCCTGCTTCTACTTTGCGCGCGAGCTGCAGAAAACCGTCACCGTTCCGATGGGGCTGATCCAGGCGGCGTGGGGCGGCTCGCGGATCGAGGCCTGGACCAGCGCCGATGCGCTGCGCGCACAGGGCGGCATGGACCCGGCGCTCGACGTGCTCGCGCTGTATGCCCGCGATCCGGCGGCGGCAAACGCACGCTGGGGCTTGCAGTGGCAGCACTGGTGGGCAACGCGCGAGGGTGCGGTCGCGGACGACAGGCCCTGGCAGCCAGGTAAAGACGGCAAGGGATGGCAAACGGCGCCGGCCATGCTTGGGGCATGGGAGCGCTGGGGTGTGCCGGCGCTGTCCACCTACAACGGCATGGTCTGGTACCGCACCCAGGTGACCCTGACCGCCGCGCAGGCGGCGCAGGGCGCACGACTTGCGCTGGGCTCCATCGATGAGACGGACATGACCTGGGTGAACGGCGTGGCCGTGGGCAGCCAGTACGGTCCGGGCGAGGCGCGGTCGTATGCGCTGCCCCCCGGTGTGTTGACCGCCGGTGCGAACACGGTGGTGATCAATGTGCTGGACACGTACGGCGACGGCGGCCTGGCAGGCCCTTCGGACGCCCACGCCGTGGCGCTCGACGATGGCACGCGGATCGCCCTGGATGCGCCGTGGCAGTACCGGGTCGCGCCGGGCGCGCAGGCACCGCCGTCCGCGCCGTGGCACGCCGCCACCGGCCTGTCGACGTTGTACAACGCCATGATTGCGCCGCTGGGCGCCTATGGTCTGCGCGGCATGCTGTGGTACCAAGGCGAATCCAACACCGGGGATGGCCTTGCCTACGCCGCACGGCTGCGCGGCCTGCGCGCGGACTGGCGCAGGCAGTTCAGCGCGCCGATGCCGCTGCTGGTGGTGCAGCTGGCCGGCTACGGTCAGCCGCCCGTGGCGCCGGTAGACAGTGGCTGGGCGCAGGTACGCGAGGCGCAGCGGCGGGTCGCGGCCGAAGACCCGCGCACCGGGCTTGCGCTGGCCATCGACATCGGCGATGCCTACGACATCCATCCGCCCAACAAACAGGAACTGGGCCGTCGCCTGGCCCGGGTGGCGCGCCACGTGGTGTACGGCGACCGCACGCTGGCACCCTCCGGCCCGACGGCCCGCACGGCGTCGCTCGCAGAGGGCAAGGTGCGGGTGATGTCCGACGGTGTCACCGGCAGCCTGGTCACGACCGGTGCGAACGGCCCCATAGGATTCGAGCTCTGCGACGCCGACGCACGGCACTGTGGCTATGCCGACGCGGTGCTGGAGGGGCGTGAGGTTGTGCTTTCTTGCGCGGATTGCGTGGAGCCGGCCAGCGGCCGCCACCACCTCGGCGCTGCGTTGCGTGTGCGCTATTGCTGGGCCGACGGTCCGGTCTGCACGCTGCGCGACAGCAGCGGTGCGCCGGCCGGGCCTTTCGAGATTTCCCTCACTGCTGCGGAGGTTCGCTGATGCGTCTGCTGATGGCCATTATCGTTCTGCTGGTGTCGGCGACGGTGTCGCCACTGGGCGCTGCGCCTGCGCCTGCGCCGCCGGTGTACTTCGACTGGTTCGAATATTCGGGTCACGACGCGGCCTTTGAAACACCCCTTCCAGCCGGGCACTACCGCAACCCGATCCTGGCCGGCTTCCACGCGGACCCCAGTATCGTCGGCGCGAACGGGCGCTTCTACCTGGTCAATTCCAGCTTCACCTACTTCCCGGGCATTCCAGTGTTCGAGAGCGTGGATCTGGTGCACTGGAAGCAGATCGGCAACGTGATCGACCGTCCGGGTCAGCTGGATTTCGATGGCCTGAGCGTGTCGCGCGGCATCTTCGCACCGGCGATCGCGTACCACGACGGCATGTTCTATGTGGTCACCACGGCAGTGGACAGCGGCGGCAACTTCATCGCGACCGCGCGCGACCCTGCCGGCCCGTGGTCCGACCCGCACTGGCTGCCTGGCGTGGAGGGCATCGATCCGTCGCTGTTTTTCGACGACGACGGCACCGTTTACCTGCTGAACAACGATGTGCCACCCGGTCCGCAGCGCTACGAAGGCCACCGCGCCATCTGGATGCAGCAGATCGACCTGGCCACCTTCCAGCCGGTGGGTGCGCGCAAGGTGCTGATCGACGGCGGCGTGGAGCCGGCGAAGAACCCGATCTGGATCGAAGGGCCGCACCTGTACAAGCGCGACGGCTGGTACTACCTCTCCGACGCCGAGGGTGGCACCGGGCCGCAGCATTCCCAGGTGGTGCTGCGCAGCCGTGACGTCTGGGGTCCCTACGTGCCGTATGCGGGCAATCCGATTCTTACCCAGCGCGACCTGCCCGATGACCGGCCGCTGCCGATCACCAATGCCGGGCATGCCGATCTGGTGGAAGGGCCGGACGGCTCCTGGTGGGCGGTGTTCCTTGCCAGTCGCAATTACGACACACGCCACTACAACACCGGCAGGGAGACGTATCTGCTTCCGGTGGAATGGCGGAATGGCTGGCCGGTAATCCTGCCGGCCGGCCAGGCCATCCCGTATGCGGTCAAGGCACCTGCGTGGATGCAGGGCGAGGCGTCGCAGGCACCTTCCACCGGCAACTTCGTCGACCGCGACGCGTTCGATGCCCCGGTGCTGGGCACGGGATGGGTGCACGTGCGCGTTCCCAAGCAGGCCTGGGCAGACCTGCGCGGGCGACCGGGCAGCTTGGCGGTGCACCCGCTGCCGGAGAATCTGGACACGCTGCGCAACCCGGCCTTCCTGGGACGCCGCCAGCAGCATCTGCGCTTCGAGGCCAGCACCGCGATGACGCGCCCGGCGGCAGGGGTAGCGGCCGGCCTGGCCGCATTCCAGAGCGAGGCGTACTGGTATTTCCTTGGCGTCCGCAGCCTCGGCGGTGACCGTGTTGCGGTCTTCCTCGAAGCACGCGACGGCGGCGGCGCGACCAGGACGCTGGCCAGCCAGGAGCTGGACGCAACCCCGTCACTGCGCCTGCGGATTGCAGGCGACGCAGGCCACTATGCGTTCGCGTTCGACACCGGCGACGGCCGTGGCTGGCAGACGCTCGCCGACAACGTGGACGGCACTGTATTGAGTACTGATCGTGCCGGCGGTTTTGTCGGCGCCCTGCTGGGACCATTCGCGCGCGATGAGCGTGCCTTGAGGAGCAAATGATGACGCGCATGCCCATCGTCCGCACGCTGGCGCTATGCGCCGCCGCTGCCCTGGCGAACGTCGGTTACGCCGCCGGACCCCAGCCTTGGCTCGACACCTCGGCCAGCTTTGAAACCCGGGCCGCCGCGCTGGTGGCGCAGATGAGCCTGGAAGAAAAGGCGGCGCAGATGCAGAATGCCGCCCCTGCCATCGAGCGCCTGGGCGTGCCGGCCTACGACTGGTGGAACGAAGGCCTGCACGGCGTCGCGCGGGCGGGGCAGGCCACGGTGTTTCCGCAGGCCATCGGGCTGGCGGCCACGTTCGATGTGCCGTTGATGGGGCAGGTGGCGACCACCATCAGCGACGAAGCGCGGGCCAAGCATCACCAGTTCGTCCGTGAAGGATCGCATGGCCGCTATCAGGGGCTGACCTACTGGTCGCCGAACATCAACATCTTCCGTGACCCGCGGTGGGGGCGGGGCCAGGAGACCTACGGCGAGGACCCGTACCTCACCGCGCGGATGGGCGTTGCCTTCGTGCAAGGCCTGCAGGGCGACGACCCGGTGTACCGCAAGCTCGACGCCACGGCCAAGCACCTCGCCGTGCACAGTGGCCCCGAGGCCGACCGTCACCACTTCGATGCCCGCCCGAGCAGGCGCGACCTCTACGACACCTATCTGCCGGCGTTCGAGGCCCTGGTGAAAGAGGGGCAGGTAGATGCGGTGATGGGTGCTTACAACCGGGTGTACGGCGAGTCCGCCAGCGCCAGCCAGTTCCTGCTGCGCGACGTGCTTCGCCGCGACTGGGGGTTCAAGGGCTATGTGGTGTCTGACTGCTGGGCCATCGTCGACATCTGGAAGCATCACAAGATCGTGCCCACCCGCGAGGCTGCGGCGGCGCTGGCCGTCAAGAACGGCACCGAGCTGGAGTGCGGCCAGGAATACGCGACGCTGCCGGCGGCCGTGCGGCAGGGCCTGATCAGCGAGGCGGAGATCGACGACGCGGTGACGCGCCTGTTCACCGCGCGGATGCGGCTGGGCATGTTCGATCCACCCGAGCGCGTGCGCTGGGCGCGGATTCCCGCGTCGGTGAACCAGGCCCCGGCACACGATGCGCTGGCCTTGAAGGCCGCCCAGGAATCGCTGGTGCTGCTGAAGAACGATGGCGTCCTGCCGCTGTCACGCAGCCTCAAGCGCATTGCCGTGGTCGGTCCCACTGCCGATGACACCATGGCACTGCTCGGCAACTACTTCGGCACGCCTGCAGCACCGGTGACCATCCTGCAGGGGATCCGCGATGCGGCCCAGGGCGTGGAGGTGCGGTACGCGCGCGGCGTGGACCTGGTCGAAGGGCGCGACGATCCCGGCGCAACGCCGTTGATCGAAGCGGCCTACCTGCGTCCCTCGGCAGACTCCCCCGAACGTGGCATGCGCGGTGAGTACTTCCGCACGGCCGATCTCTCCGGGACGCCGGCGCTGGTCCGCACCGATGCACAGATCGGCTTCCGTTGGGACCGCGGTTCACCGACCGACAATCTGCTGGCCCGCGGCGAGGCGGCTCCGGGGCAGGGCATTCCCAGCGACGGGTTCAGCATCCGCTGGCGTGGCCAGCTGCTGCCGCCGGTGTCAGGCCGCTACCGGATCGAGGCGGCTGCCGACGACGGCTTCCGCCTCTACGTGGACGGCAAGCGGGTACTGGACCACTGGGCCAACAGCGACCGCCTGCGCAGCGACGGCGTGGAGCTGGACCTGCAAGCGGGCCGTGCGTACGACCTGAAGCTGGAGTACTACGATGCCGAGCGCGACGCCGGCGTGCGCCTGGGCTGGCGCATGCCCGGAGCGAAGCCGCCGTTTGAAGAAGCACTTGATGCAGCCCGGAGCGCGGATGTGGTGGTGTTCGTCGGTGGGCTGACCGGCGACGTGGAGGGCGAAGAGATGACGGTCAACTATCCGGGCTTCGCCGGCGGCGACCGCACCGACCTGCGCCTGCCCGCGACGCAGCGCGCCCTGCTGGAAGCGCTGCACGCCACCGGCAAACCGGTGGTGATGGTGTTGACGGGGGGGTCGGCGTTGGCGGTGGAATGGGCCCAGGCGAATCTGTCCGCGATCCTGATGAGCTGGTATCCCGGGCAACGCGGCGGCACGGCCGTGGGCAACGCGCTGTTCGGCGACGTCAACCCGGGCGGCCGACTGCCAGTGACGTTCTACACCGCAGACCAGGCGATGCCCGCGTTCGACGATTACACGATGGAAGGCCGCACCTACCGCTACTTCCGCGGCACACCGCTGTATCCCTTCGGCTACGGGCTGTCCTATACCCGGTTCGACTACGGCAGTCTCCACCTCGATGCGCCCCGCATTGCCGACAACGGCACGCTCAAGCTGCAGGTGGACGTGACCAACACCGGCAAGCGCGCGGGCGATGAAGTGGTGCAGCTGTATGTGCGACGCCTCGCCGCCGGAGCAGGGGACGCGCAGCAGACCCTGCGTGGCTTCCAGCGCGTTCACCTTGCCCCGGGCGAGCGGCGCACCGTGGCATTCAGCCTGGACGCGCACCAGGCGCTGCGCGAGTACGACGAAGCGCGCGGCGCCTATGGCGTGCCGCCCGGGGCGTACGAGGTGCGGATAGGCGGCTCAAGCGCCGATGCCCGCGTGCAGAGCCGCTTCAACGTGGAGGCGAATCGTGACTGATTCGCGACCCCTGGAGACCCCCGAGCACACGCTGTCCATCCGGGAGAAGCTGGGCTACAGCCTGGGCGACCTTGCGGCCAACCTGATCTTCCAGACGCTGATCACCTACCTGGCGTTCTTCTACACCGATGTGTACCGCTTGCCGCCCGCCACGGCGGCCACGATCATTTTCGTGATCGGTCTGCTGGGAGCGTTTGTCTTCACGCCGCTGATCGGCATCGCGGCCGACCGCACCGCCACCCGCTGGGGAAAGTTCCGGCCCTGGATCCTGTGGACGGCGATCCCGTTCGGCGTGTTGTCGCTAATGGCGTTCAGTACGCCGGACCTCGGTGAGCACGGCAAGGTCGTCTATGCCCTGACCACCTATGGCCTGCTGATGCTGGTGTATGCGGCCAACAACCTGCCGTATTCCGCGCTCAGCGGGGTGCTGACCGGCAGCATGGCCCAGCGAAACAGCCTCTCGGCCTACCGCTTCGTGGCGGTGATGATCGCGCAGTTCATCATCCAGGTGCTGCTGTTGCCGCTGGTATTGATCTTGGGCGACGGCGATCGCGTGCAGGGCTTCGAGCGGGTGATGACCGTCTTCGCGGTAGTGGGAACGCTGTTCTTCCTGATCACCTTCGCCACCACGCGCGAGCGCATCGTGCCTGCCAAGGAACAGACGGGCGGGGTGCTGCAGGATCTGACCGACCTGCTGCACAACCGGCCGTGGAAAGTGATGCTGGCTCTCACCGTGCTGGTCTTCATCAACCTGGCCCTCAAGGGCGGCACATACATCTACTACTTCCAGTACTACATGAGCGAAGCCGCTTTGGCGGGCTTCCTCGACACGTCCGGCTTCAACCACTTCATCGGGGGATTGAACGCGACGCTCAATGGATGGGGTCTGTCCGGCTTCACCTGGCCGGAGGATCCGGCGACCTCTGCGTTCAGCCTGTTCAACGCCTGCGGCATCCTCTGCATGATCCTGGGCATTGGCGTGTCCCGCCATCTCGCCGATCGCTTCGGCAAGCGCAGTGTCTTTGGCGGCGCGCTGTTGGTATCTACCGTGTTTCTGCTTGCGTTCTACTTCCTTCCGCCCACGGCGGTTGCCGTGGGCTTCGCGGCCTTCATGCTGCACGGGTTCTTCTACGGCATCACCATCCCGTTGCTGTGGGCGATGATCGCCGACGTCGCCGATTATTCCGAATGGAAGAACCACCGCCGCGCCACTGCGATCATCTTTTCGGCGATGTTGTGTGGCCTGAAGATCGGCCTGAGCATCGGCGGCGCACTGGTCGCCGGCATTTTGGCGCACCACGGCTACCAGGCGGGCGCGGAACAGCAACCCCAGGCCGTGGTAGACGGCATCCGCCTGACCGTGAGCGTGTACTGCTCCCTTCCGTTCCTGCTCGCGGTCGTGCTGCTCCTGCTCTATGAGATCGACAAAAAGATGGAAGCCCGCATCGAGCACGACCTGCATGCGCGCCGGCAGGCCGGCAACGTGGATCACCTCACGGCACGCGCCATCTCTCGGCCGCTGGTGACCCACATCTACACGGCCGATCCGTCGGCCCATGTGTTCGAGGGGCGCCTGTACATCTACCCGTCGCACGACATCGACAGCGGCGCGCCCTTCGACGATGAGGGCGGTCACTTCGGCATGGAGGACTACCACGTACTGCGGATGGACACGCCCGACGGCGAGACCACCGACTGCGGCGTGGCGCTGCATGTCCGCGACGTGCCGTGGGCCGCACAGCAGATGTGGGCGCCCGACGCGGCCAGCCGGGACGGACGCTATTACCTGTATTTCCCGGCCAAGGACAGGCAGGGTATGTTCCGCATCGGCGTAGCCGCGTCACATCGCCCCGAGGGTCCGTTCACCCCCGAGCCCGAGCCGATGGAGGGGACATACTCGATCGACCCTGCGGTGTACGAGGACGACGGCACGCACTACCTCTATTTCGGCGGCATCTGGGGCGGTCAGCTGCAGAAGTACCGGGAAAACCGTTACGACGCAGCGCACGAAGAGCCGACCGGTGACGCGCCTGCACTCGGCCCGCGGGTCGGCCGACTCGATGCCAGCATGACCCGTCTTGCCGAAGCCACGCGCGAGATCATCATCCTCGACGAGCACGGGCAGCCGCTGCGCGCCGACGACCACGCGCGCCGGTTCTTCGAGGGACCGTGGCTGCACAAGTACCAGGGGCGCTACTACCTGTCGTACTCCACGGGTGACACCCATCTGCTCTGCTATGCCGTGGGCGACAGCCCGTACGGACCGTTCACCTATGGCGGCGTGATCCTCACGCCCGTGGTGGGCTGGACCACGCACCACTCCATCTGCGCCTTCGAAGGGCAGTGGTACCTGTTCTACCATGACGCCGCGTTGTCCGGCGGCGTGACCCACCTGCGCTCGGTCAAGTGCACGCCCCTGCACATGGACGCGGACGGCAGCATCCGGACGATCGATCCCTATGGCGCTTGAAACGGCCTCACCCAGGGACGATGCGCAGGCGCCGCTGCCTGCCGGCCCCCTTTACTGGTTGCGGGCAGGCAGGCTGGAGGTCGCGCTTGCACCGGATGCCGGTGGGCGCATTGCCCACCTGCGCTACGACGGCGTGGAGTGGCTGGTGGGTCCGGACGAGGTGGGGCAGGCAACCATCGCGTGGGGGTGCTACCCGATGGTGCCCTGGGCCGGACGGATCCGGCAGGGCCGCTTCAGCTTCGATGGCCGGCAATTTGGCCTGCCGGTGAACTTCGGGGCGCACGCCATCCATGGGGTAGGGTTCTCCCGGCCTTGGCGAATCGACAGCGCTGGTGCGGACAGCGCCACGCTGATGCTCTCGCTTCCAGAGGATGGCTACTGGCCCTTCGGCGGCGTTGCGACGCAGGCCATCCACGTACGCTCCAACCGGCTGGAGCTACACCTCGCCGTGCAGGCCGGCGACCAGGCAATGCCCGCCGTGCTCGGCTGGCACCCGTGGTTCCGGAAGCCGGAGCGCTTGCTGTTCGCCCCCCATGCCATGTATCCACGGGATGCTGAGGGCATTGCCACGTCACCCTGCGGCAGCCCCGAGTCCGGGCCTTGGGATGACTGCTTCATCAACCAGGGCGACGTGACCTTGGTGTCGGCGGGCCAGCGGCTGCGGCTGCGGGCGGACACCGATCACTGGGTGGTCTACGACGGTGCGCCGCACGCAACGTGTGTTGAGCCGCAGACCGGGCCGCCGGATGGTTTTACGTTGGCACCGAATCGGCTGGAGCCGGGGCAGCGGCTGCAGCTGAGGTTCGAGATTGAGTGGGAAAGCGACGACCTGGGGTAGCACCGGAACCGTGGCCCCCGATGTCTCAGGGGCGATGGCGTGCATCCAGCCCCAGGGTAGGGCAGGTTGAGGCCTCGGCGTGTATCCAGCTGCAGAACGCGTCCGTCGCTGCCTGGCGCTGACCCTTTGAGGGTCGGATGATCCAGAACGCATAGGCGTTGGGAAGATGGTTCTCAACGGGCCTCACAAGGCGTCCCCGGTGCAGATCGTCCTCCACCAAGGGCGCCAACCCCAACGCAACGCCGTGCCCGTGGATCGCTGCCTCCTGGGCTAGATAGATGCTGGGAAACACGGGGCCGGCGTCGGCGGATATGCCCTGCAGGCCAGCCGCGTGCAGCCAGGCCGCCCAGTCGGGAACGCCCGGCCGTCCCTCAGCGCTTTGATCGTGGATGAACGCGACATGGGCGAGATCGGCGGGCGATGCAATCGGCGTTCCATACTTCCGTGACGTGCCCGGAGCGCACACCGGAAACACCGGGGCGTCCATCAATTTCTCAACCTGCACGCCCGGGTATGTCCCCAGGCCGTACCGGATCGCGACATCAACCTGCTCCTGGCCAACGTCGACCAGCTGATCGGTGGTCAGCACCCGCACGTGGATATCCGGGTGCGCCTCGTGGAACCGATGAAGCCGGGGCGCCAGCCATTTCGCGGCGAACGACTCCATGGTGCTGACACGCAGATGGCCGGGTTCCGCCGGTGCGGCTCGGTCCAGCGCAAGATCGAGCATCCCGAAAACCTCGGCGAGGGACGCCGCAAGGGTGGCGCCCTGCGTTGTGAGCGTCACCGCCCGGTGGCCGCGCTCGAAGAGCTCGGTGCCCAGGTAGGCTTCAAGTCGTTTCATCTGGTGACTCACCGCCGCCGGTGTAACAAACAACTGGGTAGCGGCCTTCTGGAAGCTGAGGGATCGGGCTGCGGCCTCAAACGCTCTCAACGCATTCAAGGGAGGGGCGTGGCGTGGCTTCATCAGGCGTTCCTACCAGCACGGGTAACCGATCTTATCAGGTTAGTTTTAGTAATCTGAAGGTCAAATCTTCTCGTTTGTCGGCGTCTGCGCACCCGTCAATCATGGCGGCCTCCATTCAACGGGAAGCCGCTGTGCATCTGAAACCGCTGGGTCCGGACGTGTTCTTGTGCGTCGGCGAGGACCACCACTCCGTTGCAACCGTGTTCCTCGATGGCAATGACGCGCTGCTGGTGGATGCACTGGGAAGTGCGGCGGACGCGGCGGCGTTGCGCGTGCTGATCTGCGACGAGCTGGGGAAGACGGTGCGCGTCATCGTCGCCACCCATTTCATGAGCGACCACATCGCGGGGCTCTCGATCTTCCCCGATGCCATGGTCATCGCGCACCGCAACTACCGGCACACCTTCCTGTCACAGAACCGCCGTGTCGACGCGTTCTACCGCGAGCCGCAGGTTGTGTTCGACAGCGCGATGCGTATCCGCTGGGGCAGCCACGAGCTACGCCTGCTGCACAATCCCGGCAAGACGATGGATCACATCAGCGTCGATGTTCCCACCGCCGACCTGGTCTGCATCGGCGACAACATCGTGGGCAACATCGTCTACCTCTCAAAGGCCGACCCCGTCCAGATTCGAACGGCCATTGGTCGGGTGAAGCAGTTCGGGCGCGGCACCGTCGTCGGCGGGCACATGGGCTGCTTTGATGCCGCCGTGCTCGACAACGCACTGCACTACCTGGACCGGATCCGCCAGAGCGTGGTGGCGATACGCGCGCAAGGCGAGGGTGCATCGCTGGCGTCCCGGTTGGCTGCCATTCGGATCGGAGATTGCCTGGCGCCCGGCGTCGAGGCAAGCGCGTTCGAAACGGCGTGGCATCTGGGCAACCTGGAGGCCATTCAAGTCCAAGGCATCTTTGAGCTGGACACCTACCTGGCCGGTTCGGCGGATGTCGCATGAGCGGCGACGTGCCAGAGGGCGCACGCATGGGCCGCCGCGTCTTTCTTTCCGGCCTCGCCGCTGGCGCCACGGCCGCACTGTTGCCGGTCCCCCACGCCGTCGCACGGTCAGCGTTGGACGACCTGCGGATTCAGCGGCTTGCGTGGGCGGGCATTCGCCTGCAGCTGCCAGGCGCAACCTTGTTCATCGATCCCCTGACCAACGCCGCAGAGTGGGGCAGGGCGCTGCCCGATGTCCTGGTTCCCATTGAGGGCGGAATCGGCGACACGACGGTATTGCTGACGCACGTCCACTCGGACCACTTCGACGCCGGGGCGGTGGCGCAGGCGCTGCGGAACGGCGGGAGCTTGATCTACCCCGAGGGGACCCATCCGCTTCCCGTCCCTGGAGGCGCCCGGGCACGGCCCGCACCGCTTTGGGAGCCGCAGTTGCTGGGTGACTTCACCGCCACGGCGGTACCCGCCTCGGACGGATACGGCGATACTCAGGTGTCCTGGGTAGTGTCGGCCGCGGGCCGGCGGGTATTCCATGGGGGAGACACGATGTGGCACGGCCATTGGTGGAAGATCGGCCGTCAGTTCGGGCCCTTCGACGTGGCGTTCCTGCCCATCAATGGTGCCAGGTTCGGATGGCGCACGCCGGTCAGCGGGCAGCCCGGCGTCCTGACGCCCGAGCAGGCCATCGCCGCCGCCACCGTGCTGGGCGCACGTACTGTGGTGCCGATTCATTACGGCATCTCGGGCGTTGATGCGTACCAGGAAGTGGACGATCCTCTTGGCGCCCTGATCCGGGTGGCGCGGGGGACGGCCATCGAGGTCCAGTCAGTGCAGCCGGGGGCGTGGGTGGCGTGGCGGTGAGGTCCTGCCGCAACGTCGAAGCGCCCAGCCAGAAGCCACTCACCGCCACGGGAACCTGCATGAAGAACCTTGCCCTCGCTGCTTTCATTGCCTCGATCTTTGTCAGTCCCCTGTCCCATGCGACGGAGGATTCAGGGCCGTCGCGACCCTCGTTGGGTGCGCTGCAGCGCATCATCGAGTCCCGCCGTCCGGAGACAACGGTCGCCACGCCTGACCATGATCGAATCACTGCCCAACGCATCGATATCGTCGACGAGAACGGGGTGATCCGCATGACCCTTTCAGGCCGGACGCCGGCCCCCATCATCGACGGGATCCAATACCGACGGGCATTCAACGTCGCCGGGCTGGTGCTTTACGACGACAAGGGCAGCGAGCGGGGCGGCTTCGGCACCGCCGATGTGGCCGGGGGGATGGCCGTTCTGGCCCTGGATCACCCGGCGATGGATGCCATCGGCTGGCGCGTCTCGCCGGACGGCGAGGTGGCGTTCTCGATCAACCAGGCGCCGCCACTGCTGCGCGAGCCTGCCCTCGGCAACCGCCTGGTTCCCGGGGTCAAGACGTCCACGCGGATCCGCATGGTGGTGGGTGCTGACGGTACCCCCGCGATCGCGTTGAACGACAAAGCGGACAAGACACGCCTGCGGCTGACGGTGACCGAAGAGGGCTACGGCGCCATCGAGTTCCTCAACGCGCAAGGGGAGGTGATTCACACCCTGGCGCCAGAGGCGGATGCGGAACTGGCGAAGGCGCACTAGGTCTGGTACTGAAACGGGCCAGGGGTGTTGCACGGCACTTGGGGATGGGGCGCTATCAGGAGAGCTGACGCACATGCAGATTGAAGAATATGAAGAGCGGCTTCGCGTTGCCATGCTGCACAGCGATGTGGCGGAGCTGGACGTCCTGATTGATGACGACCTAGTGTTCGTCGGGCCAGGGGGCGGCATTTATACCAAGGCGGATGACCTGCAGCTGCACCGCTCGGGGGCGCAACGCATGTCTCAAGCGGACTGGCTTGCTGTGGAGGTGCGTTTGGACGGTTCGACATGCATCACTGTGGTAACTGCTGCGCTGTCTGGCACGCTCATGGGAGAGCCATTTTCTGGCCGGTTCCTTTATCTGCGCACCTGGGTGCAGAAAGAGGGCGGTTGGCGCGTGGTTGCCGGCAGTGTGTCGGCGATCAGCGAATAACGGGCCTATGCGAACCTTCCTCGAATCCGTGCAGAATCGGCACGAAGGAGAACATGAGGCTACATGGACGTACGCCTGGCGTTGCTTGTCGTCGGTTTATTGGTTTCATCGGCGGCGGCTGCACAGATTCACACGGCTACGGGGCCTGCGCCTCGGCCCACGCCTGCCGCTCCGAAGGCGGCGCACAACTCCATGTCGAAGACCACCACGCCCTTCGACTGCCAGCAGTATCGGTGGCCCAGCCACCGGCACCGCGGCCAGGCAGAAGCTCTGGTGGCGCACCCCCAAGAAGCATCCTCACCAACACACTCAACCACGACGGCCTGCAAACCTGCCGAGGCTGTCCGCCCATCCCGTGCCTGAAGCTGCGTGGGTTCTGGATACACCCGCTGGGCATCGAGCCGGGCACCGGGCTGTATGTGCACACCAAGCCCGGCGGGAACATGCTCACCTTGAATGAGCCTGCGGCAGCCGATGCCCCTGTGGTTGCGTACCGTTCGCCGCCGCGCAGCTTCGCCGCCTCGATGGAGGTCTCATCCGGGGTAGGGGAGTGCTGTTGCCGAGCCGAGTTTTACGGTGCCAGCCCGGGTGAGGAATAGCACTGTTCCGCTGCGTCAACATTGATGGGCGCCTGACCTGAAAACTCCCGGGCAAACGTCGCTGCCGCCCATGCGTCTGCCTGGGCTATCTGGGTTGGCGATAGTACGCCCAGCTTTCTGAGTTCGGCCAGGTTGTACTCAATGCGTTCGCGCTGTCCCGGCAAGCTTCGCAGCGACGCGAGGCGCGCCCCCCGCCAGGTCAGGACGGGGTCCGCCTTCGGTACGGCATCACGCCAGGACGGATGGACCGCAGGAGAGGCCGCATACCTGCCCAGCGCCCTCACCGCAACGCGGGGGTCACCCCGTTCAAGCGCCTTTTGGCTGAACACAGGCGCGTACGCCACGTATCTGTCCACCAGCGACTTAACGAACGACGCGGATTCCGACCCGTCCGAGGCCGATATCCCACTCATCACAAAACACACTTCCGCATCCGGATTCCCGCGTACGGCGGCATCAAACACGGCGGCCGACGATGCCTCAGCCAATGCCTGCGGATCAGAGCCGCTGCAGAACGCGTCCAACGTCTTTACCGTTGAGAGCACTCTGGACGCGCTGGCGTCCATCGCCTCAAGCGTCGCCAGCGTTTCGCTGGAAAGCGAATTCCATTGCTTCCCCTCCAGCAGTGCATCCACTTCATGGCGCGCGGAATGGTACAGCAGGCAGTCGTTGGCCTCCTTGTACGCCCTCACCACGGTGTCCAGGTCGCGGGATGCGCGCGTAGCTTCCCGGCGTCGTGCCCATTTGCTGGCATCCTTCCCGGCGGAATCCGCACCTGCTGACGCGTGGCCCTCAGCCACAGCATTGGCTGTGCGTGCTAAAGCCGCCGGTTGCGCAGTGGCGGGTTTATCGTGGTGACGCCATTGCCACGCGCAAACGCCCACTACTGCAGCAACGACAACCACCGATGAAATCTGCTTTACGTAATGCATGTTGCAATCCTCAAGGGCCCAGCGGAAATGGCTTTGTTACCTCACAAGCCCAACGCCCAGTCGTCCCGGCATCGACTCAATTCGAGTGGCCAGCACACTTTGCGCCCTTATCATTTCTGTAATTCGAAACGGCATTGATGCCATACCAGTCCGCAAGCTCCTCATTTTTCGCGTTTCCGCGCAAATGACTTGCCTCGTGCCCCGCGACATAGAGAAATTTCTCAAACGCCGTCATGGTTCCATTAATGGAATTGTCGGGATGACCTGCGCGAAACCCGCTTAGGGAATAGTTTCCACCCTGAAATGCCTGGTTGTACATCCGCCCATATGCAGTGCCGGGAGATGTAATCCCGGCGATGGGCACCCACCCTGAACCGGATGGCGGTGTGGCCGTGGCTCGGAACTCATACCCCCAGACATCAGAGGCATTCTTCTTCCCGAACGCGTACGCGTTGACTCGCTTCATACTACGTCCCGCGCCGAGTTTGACATCGCTATGAAGATAGTTGGATAAGGCGCACTCCAGCTTTGGAGACAAGCCGCGATCTACGAGATCGAGCTGTGGAGTGCCGCCGCCACCGCCGTACCCCCAGTCTCCGCCCCCTTCATACCCGCCACCCAGGCCGTCATCCTGGAATTCACAGTCCATCATGTCGGGCATCTGATGCATCACGCCGTCAACTGTGACTTTGCCGCCTGGTATGCTGGAGCAATTGAATGTGGTTCCGGCATGCGTCCCACGAGGAATCATCGAGAAAACAAGTACCAGAAGTACTGCACACAAAAGCTTTCTATCCATGAAAACCCCGGTCATTAGACGATGTGATAAGCGGACACCAGACCTTCTAGCTCAGCCTCTATCGATGGCACCCATCGACTCGAGTTCGGAAGGCGGACACGTGTTCGTGCATGCCGGAGTGATTGGAAACATGCTCGACAGCCGCATGCGCTCCCCCGAACGCAGCCCGCATGCTGCCGTGTTCAAGGCGCATTGTCTACTCCGGTCGCTCAGAGCTCACGCAGCTTCGCACCAAAACTGAAGATCCAATCGCCCTCGCGCTTGAACCGGGATGGCCAAGGACTTGAAGAACGTAGTGGCGGAGAGACTCAAGATCGTTCTCAACGCCATCGACACCTAATCTGGTTTGTGGTGATTCGTTTACTGCGCGGGATTGCCATCGTCTTCCGTGCCTCGCGTCGTATGAGCGGCGGATACGGGCGCTGGGCATCGAACCGGACAGCCGGCCGTATGTGCAGACGAAATCCAGCGGTATCATGTTCACCCTGGATGAGCCTGAGGCAGCCGATGCTCCTGTGAGTATCGAGCACCGCAGCGCAGCTTTGCTGCCTCGATGGAGGTCTATCGGGGGTAGGGGACGGGATCGTCGTCTCAGCCGGGCAGCTCGCATTTCATTTCGCCGTCCAAGTAGTACGGCTTGGGTACGTTCGGGTTGTCGCTGGTCTTCTCGAAGACCACCTCGAACGACGCCGCGTCGGGCGAGCCCTTGCGGTCGGTGCACGCGTCCCGCAGTTTCTTCTTTACCACCGTGATGCCGGCATCGCGGTTGGCGCCGTGGGCGCTGTTGGTGAGATTCACGGTTTCAGCCGACGCAACCGCACTGAACCCAATCAGGCAACCCGCGATCAACAGAGTTTGGAGCTTGGTCATGAAGCACTTCCTTGCAGAATGGAACAGGCGTCCAACATAGGGCGGGCGGGTTAAGAGGCCGTGGTCGGCGGGCGGAGAAACGGCAGGCGCAGGCGCGCGCTTCACGCTAGGATGCGTGGATCGGTACAGGGGCCGACGTGCCAGAGGAACAGCAATGGAGTTGCATGCACGGGCGGGGCGGGGTTCGCCGCAGCCGCAAGTCAAGGAGGCGCTGTCGTTCCAGTGCCTCCATCAACTGGTACAGGGGCTGGTCGATCACGGCATCCACCCGAAGGCGGGCAGGGTGGAGAAATGGTCATTCCGGGCGGGCATGGCGGCGGCGGGCATTGGCATCCTGACCGTCTTCCTCCCGACCGAATGGCTTCCACGTGGGGCGTGACTAATCGCTGCTTGTCTGCTGCTGGAGCTTTCCGGGTTTGCACTGGGCGGTCTCCTCGCGGCGCGCAGGGAGATCCGCCAGTACAGTCAGCCAAGGCTGTCGCATGCCCGGGAGATGGACAGCAACTTTGCGCACTGGCAGGCCGTCGTTGCCGATCTCTGCCAGTTCGCCAGAATCCTTCGCAAGCAGCGCCTCAGGTATGTCAGCAGCCTGCGAACCCAAATGATTGATCGCATGGGGCTCATGTATGGCGGGCTGCAACGCGTCGGGCCGTTCCCGCTGCTGGTTGCGCTGTATCTGCAGTTCCGTGGCTGGAAGTGGGGCGATTGGGGAGCCGTGTTCGACGTTGGCTGGGTAGGTGCGCTGCTTATCTTTGCGATGACCCTGCTGTATCTAATGGGCTGGGTGTTGATCGGCCGGCGCATACGGCTGGATACCTATGTCGCGCTGCTGGAGGCGTAGGTGCAGAAGCCCGGCGCGGGGCGAGACGGCGTTACGCCAGCGTAGCGCTACTGGCCATCACTCTTCTGGCGTGCCCGGCGGCAGAGGGTCGTCGCGCTCGTGCCAGGGCGGGAGCCCCAGTGCGTGGCGTTCCAGCATGGCGTGGATGCATGCGCGCGCATGGTCGCTCTCCGCGTTCTCGCATTGGTCAAGAATCTCGCCACTCAGCTGTTCAAACTGCGGCCAGAATTGCGCTGGGTGGCGCACGCGCGCCACCCAGTGGTCCAGCGTGTCGCCCAGCGCATCAAGTTGCACCTGTATCTCGGGACGAACGTTCATCCCGGAGGTGCACCCAGATCAAGCGCGACACGGTAGTAATGGCCGTCGTCGCGGAGCAGGACGGTGAGGTCCGGCTGCAGGACGTCATCCACATGCAGGGTCGGCTGACCCTGCGCGGTGCGGGTCACCACGAACTCGTACAGGCTGCGCCCGAAGCGGTAGCTCAATTCGAACGACGGCCAGTGATCGGGCAGGCAAGGTTCAAGCGAAAGACGATCACCGTCGCGACGGATGCCGAGCAGGGATTCCACCAGCAGGCGATACATCCACCCGGCCGACCCGGTGTACCACGTCCAGCCGCCTCGCCCGACGTGCGGCGACACGGCGTAGACATCGGCGGCCAACACATAGGGTTCGACGCGGTAGGTCTGGACCGCCTCGGCGTCCAGCGTGTGGTTCAGGGGGTTGATCATGCCGGCCAGCTCCCAGGCACGCACCGCATCGCCCTGTTGGGCGAATGCCATCGCCGCCCACACCGCCGCGTGGGTGTACTGGCCGCCATTCTCGCGCACGCCCGGGACGTAACCCCGAATGTAGCCGGGGTCCTCGGTGGTCTGGTCGAAGGGCGGGTCGAGGAGCTGGATCAGTTTGGCGTCCTTTCGCACCAGATGCGTGTATAGCGAATCCAGCGCTTGGCTGGCACGCTCAGGCCCGGCCACGCCCGACAGCACCGACCAGCTCTGGGAGATCGAATCGATGCGGCACTCCTGATTCTGTGACGAGCCCAACATGGCGCCGTCGTCGAACCAGGCGCGGCGATACCACGCGCCGTCCCAGGCATGCTGTTCCAGGTTCTGGCGCAGGCGTTCGGCCTGTTCTTCGCACCATTGCGCACGGGCGGCATCGCCACGCGCGTTGGCCAGCCCGATGAAGCGACGAAGCGTGTCATGCAGGAAGAACCCGAGCCACACACTTTCACCGCGCTGCTGGTCGCCGACGCGGTTCATGCCATCGTTCCAATCGCCGCTCCCCATCAACGGAAGCCCACGTTCGCCGAGCAACCGGCACCCGCGCTCCAGCGCGACGACGCAGTGCGTATACAGTGTCCCGCGCTGTGCCGAAAGGGTGGGCATGTCGTAGTAGCCTTCCTCTTCCGGGGTCACCGCGCGCCCCTCGATGAAGCCAACCACTTCGTCCAGCACGCTGGCGTCGCCGGTGACCTCCAGGTAGCGGCATGCGCCCTGCGGCAGCCACAGATAGTCGTCCGAGCAGCGGGTGCGCACGCCGCGACCTTGCGGCGGGTGCCACCAGTGCATCACATCGCCTTCGGTGAACTGGTGGGCCGCGCAGAGCAGCAGGTGTTCGCGGGTCAGGTCCGGGCGCGCGTGAACGAGGGCGAGCGCGTCCTGCAGCTGGTCGCGGAAGCCGAACGCGCCGCCGGACTGATAGTAGCCACTGCGTGCCAGGTAGCGGCAGCCCAGGGTCTGGTAGACCAGCCAGCCATTGGCCAGTGCGTCGAACGCCGGGTCCGGCGTGCGTACCTGCACCGTGGCCAGCACATTGCGCCAGTGGATGCGCACGGCGTCCAGTGCATCGATGGCCTCCTGATTGCCCTGGCGGCTTCGTGCCAACGCCAGCGTTTCCTCGCGGTCGCGCCCCGCGCCAAGGCGGAACGTGGTTTCACTGCGATCACCCGGCGCCAGCTCCAGCGGCACCTGGATCGCCGCGCAGGGATCCATGCCCGCACCGGACCGTGCATCCAGACGCTCGCGACGCAACGCCGCAGGTGCGTGCAGGCCGCCGTTGCGGCCGATGAACTCCAGGCGGTCGCAGGTCCAGCCGCAGCCCTCGGCATCGGTGTCGAAGAAGGCCATCCGGCCGCCGAACTCGGTGCTGTAGCTGTTGCGCGCCAGCAGCGCCCCGGTCTGCGGGTCGCGTTCGGTGACCACGTGCATGCGCGACTTCGGGCGCAGGTCACCCATGACCCACTCCACGTAGCCGATGGCCGACAGCCGCCGCGGCCGGCCCGAGAGGTTGTGCAAGCGCAGGACCGAGAACTTCAGCGGTGCGTTGACATCGACGAAGACCCACAACTCGCTGGCGATGCCGTCTTCGATGTGCTCGTAAACCGTGTAGCCGAAGCCATGGCGGGTACGGTACGCCCCGGTGCCCCGGCATGGCAGCGGCATCGGCGACCAGACACGGCCGGTGTCCTCATCGCGCACGTAGAAGGCTTCGCCGCCGGTATCGGACACCGGATCGTTGAGCCACGGCGTCAAGCGGAATTCGTGTGCGTTTTCAAACCAGGTATAGCCCGGTGCACTTTCGCTGACGACCGTGCCCAGGCGGGCGTTCGCGATCACGTTCGCCCACGGGGCCGGCGTCGGGGCACCTTCGCGTACCACCACCACGTACTCGCGGCCATCCTCGCTGAAACTGCCGGTGCCGTTGTCGAATCGGCCAGCGCCGCGGTACGGAAGGAACGGCCACGGGTCGTCCAGCTCTTCGTCGTGCTCAACGCCCGGGGGCAGGCCGGGTTCGGGCCCCGGGTCGGCGACGACGGGCAGCCCGGGCGTCGCGTCCATCGCCAGGGCCAGCTCCTGCTGCTCCGCCTGCGGCACCAGGGCCGGAATGCGTCGTACAGGCAGCGGCTGGCGCCCCACCTGCGCCGCCAGCGTGCCGTCCTCGTCGCTGAGCACCACCCGTGCCACCGCCTGCAGCAGAACGCGGTCCTCGTGGCTCATGTTCTGCACCGGCCGCACGAAAATGCCGCCGGGGCGATCGAGCAGGCCCGTCTCCGAACTGGCGGCCACCATCCCCAGGATCTGGTCCTGCAGTTCCTGCCGATAGCCGGCCTTGCTGTCGTTCCAGATCACCAGGTCGGTGTTGAGTCCCTTCTGGCGCCAATACGCATGCGCCTGCACCAGCTGCCTGACCAGTTCCACGTTCTCCGCGTCGGTGACCTTGAGCAGCACGATGGGCAGGTCGCCCGAGATGGCATGGCCCCACAGCCCGGATTGCCCGCGCTGGTTCTGCTGCAGGACGGCGTCGCCGGCGCGCAGCAGCGGATTGGCATACAGCACGTGGCTGGCCAGTCGCTCGTACAGCGAGGCCTCGGCCTGGCTGGCGTTGATCTGCCGGCGCACCACCTGACTGTGTGTCCAGGACAGGTCAAAGACGCGGTCTGCCAGGCGGCGATCCCGGTACTTGTCGACCATCGCCTCGCACCCGGTGCGGTCGGCGCCGATGCCAAACACCATGTCCAACTGCACGGTCTGCTCGGGCTCCAGCACCACCCGCACGCGGATGGCCACGATCGGGTCGAGCACCGAGCCGTCCGTGCCGGAGAGGTCGATATCGGTGGTCAACGCCTGCGGCGTCCGCGGCGTGTTGCCACGGCCCAGGAAGCGCGCACGGTCGGTTTCGTAGGAGATCGACACGACCTCGGCGTCATGCACCGCGACCAGATGGAACATCCACGGTGGCACTTCGTCGTGCGAACGGGGCCGGCGCGTGCAGAGCACGGCCTGCTTGGCGGCCAGGATCTCGCTCTGCACGAAGAGGTTGCTGAAGGCCGGATGCGCGTCGTCCGACGCTGCGGGTGCCAGCACCACTTCGGCATAGGTGGTGATTTCCACCGTGCGTTGGCGACGGCCGCGGTTGGTCAGGCGCAGGCGCCTGAGCTCGATGTCGTCCTCGGCGGAAATGGCGACCTGCAGATGGCTCTCGCAGCCGCGGCGGGCACCGCGGAACTCTGCCTTGGCGTCGGAGAAGATCGCCTCGTAATGGTCCAGCGCCACGCAGGTGGGCTGGTAGGCAGCAGACCAGAACTCGCCGCTGTCCACGTCGCGCAGGTAGCAGAACGACCCCCAGGCATCGGTGGTGCCGTCTTCGCGCCAGCGGGTGAGCGACAGGTCGCCGTGGCGGCTGTAGCCGCCGCCGGCATGGGTCAGCATGCCGTGGTAGCGGCCGTTGGAAAGCAGCTGCACTTCCGGGCGCGGGCCCGCCGGGTCGCGCAGGACGCGCAGGGAGGTCTCGTGCTCGGCCATGGCCGAGTGCTCGCCCAGGGCTTCGACCTCATGCGGATGGAACACGCCGATGCGCGGAATACGTTCCTGCAGTAGCAGCAAGGTGGCCTGGAACTCGGTATCGGCAACGAAACGGCGCTGCATCGGCTGGTCGCGCAACAGGTAATCCAGCGACAGCAGGCCCATGCCCTGGTGGTGGGCCATGAACGAACGCAGCAGAACGTGATCCTGCCCCGGCGGCACCCGGGCGGGGGTGTAGTCGATTGCTTCGTACATACCGAAGCGCCCGGAGAACCCGAGACCTTCGAGTGCCTGGAGGTTCTGGCACGCCGCCTCCGGCGCCACCATCAGCGCCATCATGCTGGCATAGGGCGCGATCACCCGATCCTGGCCCAGGCCGCGCTTCAGACCCAACCCCGGCACGCCGAACGCACGGTACTGATAGTTCAGGCGGGCATCGGCAGCATTGTAGCCCGACTCGGACACGCCCCATGGCAGGTTCAAGCTGCGGCCGTAGACGATCTGCGCCTCGACCGCATGTCGCGCGGTCTGGTCGAGCAGCGTATCCGGATAGCTGGGCATCACCAGCTGCGGCATGAGGTACTCGAACATCGAGCCACTCCATGACAACAGCGTCGGCGTGCCGTTGACCTCGGTGAGCATCCGCCCGAGCGCGAACCAGCTCTCCTGTGACAACTGCCCTTGGGCGATGGCGACGAAGGCGCACAGCCGCGCTTCGGACGCCAGCAGGTCGTAGAAGCTGTTGTCGAGGCGATGGTCGTCGACGTTGTAGCCGATCGAGAGCAGGTTGCGGGTACGGTAGAACAGGAACCCGTACTCCATCAGCGAGAACTGCCCGGCGCGGTGCGCCAGCGCCTGCAGCTGCTCGATGCGCACGCGCGCGTCCGCACCGGCGGAACCGGGCAGGGCGGCCAGGTGGCGCAGGCTGGGTACTGGCGCCTCCTCGTCCCCGCCGGCATCGGCAGGGAGGTCGGCGAGTGTCGCGTGGGCGGCATGGCATTCGGCAGCGAACAGGGCGGGCCAGTGCAGCGCACCTTCTTCCGGCGACTCCGGTGCCGGCCATTGCGCCAGCACGGCGTCGGCCAGACCGGCCAGCTCCTGCAACCGGGCGAGCAGCTGCGCGGTCCCACGGAGGTGGTCGGTACGCGTTGATGCCAGGCGCTGGCGAAGGTGGTTGAGCGCCTCGCCCAGTGTCGCGTCAGCGGGGCGATGGCGTTGCCGCTCCTCTTCCAGCACCCCGAGCGTATCGGCCAGGCCGTCGAACGTGTGCGGCGCCAGCACCGGCGCGTCCACCAGCGCGAGCAGGCCTTGGCGCAGCGTCAGCAGGTGGCCGGCCAGGTTGCCGCTGTCCACGGTGGAGACGTAGCGCGGCTGCAGCGGCGCCAGGGTTTCGGTGTCGTACCAGTTCAGGAAGTGGCCGCGGTGGCGCGGCAGCTGGTCCAGCGTATCGAAGGTGAGGGCGGTACGTTCCGCGACCGCGCCCAGCTGGAGCCAGCCGAAATCCCACGCGGACAGATTGGCCAGCAGGGACAGGCCGATGTTGGTCGGCGAGGTGCGCCGCGCCACCACCAGCGTCGGGTGCTCCTGGATATTGTCCGGCGGCAGCCAGTGATCCTGCTCGCGCACCCACGCCTGGAAGAACGACCAGGTGCGCCGCGCCAGCCGGCCGAGGAACGCCCGCTGGGTCACGGACAGTTCGGCCACGCTCGCGGCCGGCGGCCGGCCCAGCCATGCCATCAACGCGGGCGCGAAGGTCCACGCCAGCAGCAGGGGCAGGGCGACCGGCAGCGCGTGCGGAGCCACGCTGGCCACGACCGCCGCCAGCGCAACCGCCAGCACCGACGCCGGCGCCATCACCCGCCATTCCGCGCCGCGGTCGCTACCGAGGCGGCGCTCGACTTCGCTGGAGGGGTTCCATTGCAGCAGATGGCGGCGGGTGACGGTCATGCGCCAGAGCGTGCGCAGCACCGCGCCACCGGCCAGCAACGCTTCGTAGGGCAGACACGCGACCTGGGTGGCCGCGCGCAGCAACGACTGCAGCGTGCCGCGCCCGACCATGATGTAGTGCGCTTCCAGCGGCGTGTCGTCCGGAACGCTCAGCGCATCGCGCAGCATGCCGATCAGCGGCGGCGCGAACCACAGCGCCAGCACCCATGCCGTCCACGCAGCCGGGTTTTCGGCATACAGCCAACCCGCCACCAGCAAGGCCAAGGCGGCGATCGGCACCAGGCTCCGGCGCAGGTTGTCCAGCAACTTGCCGCGCGACAGCAGGCTGAGCCGGTTGCGTTCCCATCCCGATCCCGGGCGCGGTGTCCACGGCATCAACCAGGGCAACAGCTGCCAGTCGCCGCGGATCCAGCGCGCACGGCGCTTGGCGTCGGCGGCGTAGCGTTCGGGGTAGTCCTCGTACAGGCGCACGTCGCTGACCAGGCCGGCGCGTGCATAGCAGCCTTCCAGCAGGTCGTGGCTGAGGATGCGATTCTCTGGCAGGCGGCCCTCGAGCGCATGCTCGAACGCTTCGACGTCATAGATGCCCTTGCCCACGAACGAGCCTTCGTCGAACAGGTCCTGGTAGACATCCGAGACCATGCGCGAGTACGGATCGATGCCGGGCTCGCTGCCGAACATCCGGGCAAACCGAGAGGTGCGGCGCGTGCCCAGACTGGTGCCGACGCTGGGCTGCAGGATGCCGTAGCCCTCCACCACGCGTTGCAGCGCCGGATCGAAGCGCGGGCGGTTGAGCGGGTGCGCCAACGTGGCGACGAAGGCGCGTGCGGCATCCCGCGGAAGCTGCGTGTCCGAATCCAGGGTGATGACGTAGCGGACCCCGACCAAGGCCGCCGTGTCACCGACGGTGCGCATGAACGCGGCCGCATCGCCTTGGCGGAGCAGGGCATTGAGCGCTGCCAGCTTGCCGCGCTTGCGCTCGTGTCCCATCCACACCCCTTCACCCGGGTTCCATTGCCTGGGGCGGTGCAGCAGGTAGAAGCGATCGCCGCGCTCGGCCGCGTAGCGGCTGTTCAGTTCCTCGATGCGCTCCACGGCGTGCGCGAGCAGGGTGTCGTCCGTCGGCGTCTCGGCGGCCGCGGCGTCGAGGAAGTCCGTCAGCAGCACGAAGCGCAGCTGAGGATCGCGGTTGGCCAGGAAGCGGACCTCCAGCGCTTCGGTCAGGACATCGATGCCGTCGATGCTGGACAGCATCGAGGGGACCGCGACCACGGTGGAGCAGGCCACAGGGATGCCTTCGCTGAAATCGAGCTTCGGCAGCGGCCTGGGGGTGACCAACACCGTCGCGGTCCAGTTCACCAGGACGATGCCCAGCTCGCTGAACACCAGCAGCCCGAACAGCGCGGCCAGCCACACGGGCACCGCGCCACTGCCCGATGCCAGCAGGCCAGCGGTGGCCACCACCGCCAGCAGGGCGATCGGCAGCAGGTACAGGGCAAGGGGCACGCGATGCGCCCGTAGCCGGGCCTTGCGGTGGCGCGGTGCTGCCTCGGCCACCGCGTCCACGGTGGTGTTCACGCCTTCGCCGACGAGCCAATAGCCCACGTGCGTACGTGGCCCATCGAGCGGCTCAGCGGCCCGTGCCAGGTCCAGCGCGATGGTCGCAACGCGCTCTTCGGCGACGCGGCTACCGCGCGCAATCTTCTCTACGACATGGCGATAGGCGTCGCGGGTGCCGAAATCCATCTGCGGATAGACGCCCATGGGGTCCTCCTGCAGCCGCTGCTCGACCACGCTCATATCTTCGACAAAGGTGCGCCAATCCATCGTGGACAGAAAACGCAGGCTGCCGATGCTGTTGCCGATGGAGACCTGATCGGCCGCTTGCTGCTGCCCCTCGGCGGCGACCAGTTCGTCGATGCGCTGCCCAGCCGCGGCGGCCCACTGTTCCAGCCAGGCGACGGGCATGGCCCACGCGCCGCCGCGCCCCTGCAGCGAGCGGGTCAGCTCGGCGATGAACGCGCCGGTCAAAGGCGGCTCGGAGCGTGCCATGTCGGCCACCACCAGGACGACATCGGTCGGGGTGTCGGACGCCGCGCGATTGAGGTTGTCCGCCCATTGGGCCGCCAGGCCACGGTCCGTCCCGTCGCGCATCACCCGTGCGGCCATACGCCGCAGATTCTCCAGCAGGGCCAGACGCAGCATGATGGGAACGGCCCACAGTTCGCCCAGGCTCAGCGGCGCGAGCGACTGGTACGAGGCGATGAAGCGGCCCAGCGTATCGCCGTCAATCCGGCCATCCCCATGCGCGATGGCCTGCATCGACAGCTCATACACCCGCGGCAACCCGGCCGAGGGGCCGGCGACAAGCGACGGCAGCTGCCGGCTGTAGCCGCGTGGCAGGTGGCGGCGCGCGGTCTGGATCTGTTCCTGGATCAGGTAGTAATTGTCGAGCAGCCATTCCCCGGCCGGGGTCACCGGCCGCTGTTCGCGCACTACGTTGCTGAGCAGCGTGTTGGCGTCTTCCAGGACACGTTCGTTGGCCTGCAGGCGATCTAGCAGGCGCTCTGCGCCGGGTCGCATCCGCACCCGATGCTGGCGCGCAAGCGCGCGGCCGTACACCTCCATCTGTTCAACGCTGTACAGCGCAGCCCGCAGTGGGACCTCGGTGGCTTCGATGGCCGGGACCGAGGCCTGGCGCTCACGCCAGCGCCAACGGACAAGACGACGCAGGCGGAGCCAACGACCAAAAAGACGGCGAAAGTGGGGCATGGTTTACCGAGGGGGGAGGTCGCGTCCTTGCATAGTTGCATTCGGGGTGGCGTGGTAACTGTGAAGGCCGCGAGCGCGAGCGGCCCGGATGGTCGCGGCGCAACCTCAGGCGGTCGGCACCGTGCCGCCATCGATCGTGTACTCCGCGCCGGAGATGGACGCCGCCCGCGGCGAGACCAGGAACGCAATCAGATCGGCTACCTCGGCGGGCTTGGCCGGGCGCCCCAGCGGAATGCCGCCCAGCCCCTGCATGACCTGCTGTTTGGCACCCTCATAATCTGTGCCTGCATTGGACGCAATCCGCTCGACGAAGGCGATCGCAGCGTCTGTCTCGATCCAGCCCGGCGACACGCGGACCACGCGCACCCCCTTGGGGGTGACTTCCTTGGAGAGGGCCTTGCTGTAGGTGGACAACGCCGCCTTCGCCGCGGCATAGGCAATCGTGGCGTCATGCAGCGGCAGAAGCCGCTGGATCGACGTCACATGCAGGATCACCCCTGCGCCCTGGGCGATCATGGCGGGCAAGCAGGTCCGATCCATCCGCACCGCCGACATCAAGTTCAGATCGAGCGCTTTGGTCCACTCCATATCGTCCAGCCGAGCGAAGCCACCCGCCGGCGCCGACGACCCGCCCACCACGTTGATCAGAATGTCGAGGGTGCCGAGATGGCGTGTGGTTGCCTCCCACGTCTGGCGTACACCTTCGGCGGTAGCGAGATCCGCAGCTACATAGCGCACGCCATCGACAGGGTGCTTAGGCGCCGACAGCGCAGCCGTCACAACACGTGCCCCCAGCCTCGACAACAGATCGACGACCGCAGCGCCTAAGCCACGGGCACCGCCTGTCACCAGCACCCGCTTGCCTGTCAATTGGAGATCGAAGGTCATGCGGCAATCTCCAGCGAGGCGATCTTGCCGCGTTCCAGAATGAAGATGTAGCGCAGGTCAACCGGGCTGCCCTGGAAGTTGCCTGACACTTCGCTGGTCACGATATAGCTGCGATCCAGCGTCTCTACCGCTCGGGGGTGGGCGACATAGGTGTATTTCGCCGAGGAGGCGTCTTTCCATGCTTCGATCGCAGCTGTACCTGAATGGGTGGTCCTTTCATCCAGCACGCGCCCGTTGGGCGTGAAGCAGCGGGCAACCGCCCGGCCGTCGTGCTGGTCGGCGACAAAATAGGCCGCGATCGGTTCGGGAAGATCGAGTCTTTGCATGTCAGTTCTCCGTTGTGGTGGACGGCGCCAGATTGACTCGTTCCTTGTGGTAACGGAATCACCTATTATCTGAGCAGTCTATGTAGAAACGAGTGCACAATGCGCGGCTCTGAATTCGCAGAACTGAAGGCGTTCGTCGCCATCGTGGACAGGTCAAGCTTCGCCAAGGCGGCCGATCACTTGGGGCTTTCCCGGTCCGCGCTCAGTCAGACCATCCGCCAACTGGAGGCGCGACTGGGCGTGCGCCTGTTGAACCGGACCACACGCAGCGTTTCACCGACCGAGCCGGGCAGGCGGCTGCACGAACGCATGGCGCCGATGCTGCGGGAAATGGACGCGGCCGTAGCGGAGGCGGTAGACACACGGACACGTGCCTCGGGAACGCTGCGAATCAATACGCTCAGCATGGCCGCCAAGCGACTGATTGCGCCTCGGCTTGGACGTTTCGCGCATGCTCATCCCGATGTGGTGCTGGACATCGTGATCGATGACGGCCTGAGCGACATCGTGGGCAAAGGCTTCGATGCCGGCATCCGCGTGGGCAATCGCGTGCAGAAGGACATGGTTGCGGTTCGAATGACGCCAGATGTCGAACTGCTTGCCGTCGCATCGCCGGACTACCTTGCCCGCCACGGTGAACCCAGGACGCCCGAGGACCTGAGCCGACACGCCTGCATCCTTTGGCGCTTCCCCGGCAGCGGCAGGATTGCGGGCTGGGAGTTCAGTAAAGCGGGGAAAACGGTCGAGTTCTTCGGGGAAGGAAACGTGATCTCCAACCACCAGGACATCATCGTGCCCGCAGCGTTGCAGGGACTTGGAATCTTGTACGCCTATAACGATGATGACATCGCCGAGGCACTGCGTGATGGCCGCCTGCGGCGCGTGCTGGCGGACTGGTCGCCCAAGGTTCCTGGCCTTTACCTGTACTACTCGAGCCGACGGCATATGCTGCCGGCGTTGCGCGCCTTCATCGACTGCATGCTGGATCGGGACTTGGGTGGTGAGGCGGGGTGATCGGCGCGGAGTGGACGATCAGCGGCCGGTTGGGAGGGCAGCCTTCCCCAATTACCCGCTTTTCGTCCTAGTGCGGGCATGGGATAGGACGGGTGATTAGGCTGCGTTATCAGGGGTAGGGTAGAGGTCCGCTTCTGGCCGGTAGCGGACTCGGTGAGGGTCGTCGGCCGCGCCTTGGCGGCCGAGCGCAGCGTCGAGCAGCAACAGGGCCTATACTTCGCCTCAACCATGAGCCAGCTTGGATTACAGCCCCATGCGTTTCACTGCAGCCGCCGGTTCTCTTGTCGTTCTACTGACCGTTTCGTCCACCGTCTCGGTATCTGCGGCGGAAACTGACATATTCGGAATCAAGTTAGGGGCACAACTAACGCTGCCTGTTTGCGAACTATCCTCACCCGCTCCAGCTGCCCGCAGGAGCAACATCGGATTGGGGGCTAGGGCGTTCAACAAGCTGACGACCCCGCCGCCGGAGCCGCTGAAAGCCATGCCACCGTCAACAGGGTTGTGCGTCGCGCCCGGCACGACGAACATGGCCGTAGGCAATACCGAGTTCGGGCCAGGCGAATACGGTTACCTGGTCTTCGCCACGGCTGAGGCACCGGCGTGGGTTGCGCCGATCGGCATGGGGATCGGCGCGGGCGCAGGTGACGCTTTTTCCCTGGAGGGTGCGGGCGGCCTGGTGTTGCTGCGCAACGGGCGTGTGATCGCCCTGCGCTTCAACACCACGGGGTTCGAGGCCGAGCCGCGCGTGATGGAGCTGCTCAAGCGCAAGTTCGGTTCGCCCGGTTCGCAGAGGGCCGTGACCTGGAACAACGACCTGGGCGGCAGTCGCGATTCGATCTCCGCGCAATGGCGCAAGCCCGATTTCTTCGCGGATTATTCTTCGGTCGTGCAAACGCAGGCTATGCGAGCACAAGGGCTCTCGGGCGGAATCGGGTTCCTCAACATCGGCAATGAGCTAGGGCAGCAAGTGTTGCAACCTGCTGCCAGCAAGGAAGCGGAATTCTAGGGAACTGACGACCTTGCGGGAGGCAGTGGTTGGATCTCGGCCAGCGCCTTGAGGCCTTGGGAGGAATGCCCTTTTAGGCGAAGGAGATGACCTGAAGATGTTCGCTCCTGGCCAGATGCGGACATCAACCACGTCTGATTTCAGCGACTGTCGACGGCCGTCCGCTGGAAAGACTCGCTAGGCCGATGGATCCTGACCTTATCAGACGCCCATCCATCCGTCGGCTTTGATGTGATTGATGAACCCATCCAAGGCTCCCGTGTCGAAGTCCATCAATGCGATGAAGCCGCCTTTGCGATGTGGCTCGACAGATGTAACAGCCGTGACTCCTGGCGCTCGCAACAGCAATTCCCTGAGGGCTACAGCCTCGTCCGGAGGCTGTCCGAACGGCGGATGCCTTCGCATGAGACGTGGTACGAATTGCAAGCCTAACGCCTGACTTAAGCTGGACCGCAAAGCGGCGTCGGCTCGAATGAGTTGTTAAAAACCATCGCCTCCATTGTCAGAGCGCACCCCAATCTCTTCGGGGTGCCTTGTAGGCACTCGAAACTATGGAGAAGGCGCCTGGGCGAACGCTCTTATGCGGCCATTCTGTTTCCCTAGACGCTGTCATCTGAGCAAAACAAACCTCAATGAAATCAATGGCTGGCAGGGTGAAGGGTAAAATTGACAACAATTAGGAAGGCCGACAGCAGGCAAGATCCGGGCCAGCCACGCCATCAGTTGCCTTACATAATATACAAACGGGGCTTTCGTTAATCCCCGAATCCCTTGCGGCAGTAGGCGTTGCGGACATTCCGACGCTGATGGCAATGAGCATGGCTGTAGCTGCCAACTTGCGCCAAACCGCTTTTTCTTCGCGGCTGATTGCCCGCGCCTCTCCGATGATCCCAAGCACTCGCGCCAGCGGCACCCCCGTCAGCCCGGCCAATGTTGCGCAAACCACCGCGTCCGGGTGCGAAACGCCCTTTCGGTAGTTGCTGATTGCGGAAGGCCGCACACCCAGACGCGGCGCTAAGTCCTTGTCGTAGCTCACTCCGCAGACTTCTTTCGCCTGGTCGAGCAGGGAATTTACGTCCATTTGATCCAAGGGCCTTGATTTATGGAATCCAAGGGTATTGAATCACGTCCGCGATCCAAGGACCTTGAATCGCACCCGCCAGTCGGTCCCCCTAGGCCGCTGGCGGGGATCTAGGGGCTGGGGGCAGGGGTAAGGGGCATGGAAGGAATCATGTTGGTCTGCGCGCTCTTTGGGGCGCTCTCCGTCTTCATCGGCTTGGCTCGTCTCGGTGCGTGGGTAATCGACCGCAGGGAAGAGCAGGGCACCAAGGCGATTCGTGACGCTTCATTCGTTGCCCAGGCACGCGCCGAGATGGCCGACCGCGACTACGCGGTGTCCATGCTCGATCAGCAGGACATGGGCGAGGGCTGGTCATGATCGCCTTCATGCGTAAGGGCGTCGCAGTTCTCGGCCTCGTCTTGCTCTCATGCATCTGCGTTGCGTTCGTCGCTGCGCCTTTCGCACTACTGGGTGCTGATTTCCTGTCCGCGTTCCTATGGGTTTGGTGCCTCATCGGCTGCTTTGTTGCCCTTACAGCAGGCGTTGGCGTGTGCGTATACGTATTCGATTGGTGCAACAAAACGCTGTTCGGTGACGACCGATGATCTTCCTCGTCCCCATTGCGATTGCCGCCATCTTCTGGTGGTTCAAGTACATGCGTAATGGCCGGGGTCCGTTCGAATGAGCCGGACCACTTGCGCCTTCTGCGGCGATCCCACGTCCTATTTCTTCCCCGGCGGCCTGTGCGCAGGCTGCACGGGCAAGAATGCCCGCATCAAGCTCGATGCTATGGCCCCTGCGCAGCGCGCAGAGCTTGTCGCGTTCGATGACTCCATTGGCCTCATGCAAGCTGCTGCGCGACGCACTGAGCAAGCCTCAGAAACCGTCGCGCGCCATAAGCGCACGTCCGGCGCTTCTCTTAAGTCGTACCTCGCGGCGGCACCGCTCGCGCTGACTCCAGAGGGCCAGCGCGAAGCGCTGGCCCTTGGGCTTGTCCATTACAAAACAAGTGACACCGCGTCGAAGACCGGTCGTCTTTCCATCGAAATCGATCCGCTGCAGCAGCGGGCGCAACGGCTGCGTAAGGCCGTAATCACGAGTGCACGACTCCATGACCAAGAAGCGAAGAAGGGATCACGCCGTGGCGCGTGGTACATGCTCACGCTCACCTACCGAGACGGAAGCCGTAGCGGCCCTCGTGACGTTAGCGAGCTACTTAAGCGCATGCGCGGCCACTTCAATCGAACTGTCGTTAGGCTCCGACGGCTCGCGGGTCAGGTGTTCCGTTACCTGTGGGTCGGGGAACTCACCCAGCGCGGACGACCGCACTACCACCTCCTAGTTTGGGTTCCCCAGGGCATGTGGTTTGGCCGCGTCGATCACCGCAAGTGGTGGCCTCACGGCTCAAGCAAATTTGAGAAGGCCCGCAACGCTGTCGGGTATCTCGCCAAGTACGCATCCAAGTTCAGCAGCCTCATGGCCGCTTCGTTTCCGAAGGGGTTCCGCACGCACGGTTGCGGTGGCCTCAATGAAGAATCTCGCCGCGAACTGCGGTGGTGGAAAGCGCCCATATCCGCACGTGAAGTGCTGGGCGGCGAGGCCGACATTCGCAAGTGCAATGGCGGCTATTTCGACAAGCTCACAGGGGAGTTCTGGCCGTCCCCATGGAGAGTGACCTTTGCATTCGGCCGGACCATCGCTTGGAAGGTAATCCCAATATGAAAGTCCAGATCATCAGCGAAAACATCGCCGTCCGTTCGTTCCCCGCACGCGAGGGCAAAGCCGCAACCGTGTTCCGCGAGCAGAAAGCTGCCGTGGTGCGCGAGAACGATTTCCCGCTGCCCTTCACCATCGGCCTGGACGAAGACCAGCAGCCGTACAAGATCGGCACCTACGACCTGTGCGCAACGTCGCTGCAAAACAACAAATTCGGCGGCTTGGAATTCGGTCGTCGCATCCGCCTGCTGACGCCTTCCCCGGCACCCGGCAAGGCGCAGGCCTAACCAATGTCCGATCCGGCACCGCTCTACGTCGTCGGTTGCGCTGCTGAAAACATCCAGCAGGACGGCACGTGCTTGGTGCCGGTTTGGATGCCATACCACCAGCCGATTCTTCCACCCCTGAGTCTGGCTGATGGAACTCTGGTTGCCTTCACCATCGTGAGCATGTGGGCAATCGGGTTGAAAGCGCGCCTCGTATTTCGCGCGGCGCGTATCGGGGTCTACTGAAATGACGAGGAAAACCGCAATGAAGAACATCATGAACACCGCCCGCCGCGTTGCCGCCTCCACCACCGCGAAGGTCGGCACCGCCGTCTCCGGCCTGATGGCGTCGGGCATGGCCCTCGCCAGCGGCTCCGGCTCGCCGGGCTCGGCCATCGCTGGTGAGATGGCAGGTGGCAAGGCTGACATTGGCCTGGTCGTCGGTGCGTGCGCCGTCCTGCTCGCGCTCATCGTCGTGTGGGCCTACACCAAGCGCGCGGCGAAGTAACAGCACGCGGAGCGAACGGCAGGGGGCGCGCGGAAACGTTCGCCCCCTTTTTCTTGAGCGAAGGGAGGGGTTATGGGGTATTTCGTGATCGTAGCTATCTGTGGGGCCGTATGGCTCGCATTCGAGGGCACGTGATGAACTGGCTGGCTCGTTCATTCGCATCAGCCGTTGCCCGAAGGGTTGCTTACGTTCTAGTCGCTGCCCTACTGGCCTACTGCGGAATAGGGCGCGCCTCCGCCCAGGCACAACAATGCGCCACGTCCCAAGCTGGCTGCGATGAGGGTCAGGCCTATTCCGCGTGCATGTCTGAATTGAGTGCATACATAGCTACTAGGGCTCCAACTCAGCATCGTAACCAGCGCTGCGAGAAGACTTTTCCAACCTCAACAACATCGATCACGTCGCGTTTTGAGTACCTCAACGGCACCGTATGGATCGAGGGTCAATACCGCACCTACGCCATGAATGGCTCTTGCGCTGCGCGTGGTTCCAAGGTCACACCATTCTTTCCTCCATCTGGTTCTGTACGTTGCATGTCAGGCTGTGAATCTGTCTTTCGCAACAACGCCGACGATACGAGCACTTATAGCCCTACCGGAAAGCTCTGTAATGAAAAGCCAGATTGCGCCGCCCAGGGCAAGAACATGGTGTGGAATGCGGGCTTAGGCGTTTGCCAACCTGTTGAGCCTGAGTGCCCAGCAGGAAAGGTGCTCGTCGGCAATGCGTGTACCGATGAGAAGCCTTGCCCCGATGGCATGGCGCTCGTCAATGGGTCGTGCAAGAAGAAGGAAGAGGAGTGCCCAGCCGGGCAGATTCGATCCCCGCTTGGCAGCTGCATCCCCGGCGACAATCAATGCGCGGCGGGCGAGGCACGAGGCAAGGACGGCACCTGCAAGCGCGACGGGAACGGTGATGGTGAGCCTGACGAAGGCGAGGAAGAAGGCGAGGGCCCTGACGGCCAGAAGGTTAAGGAGAGCTTTTCCGGCGGCGATGACTGCGATGCGCCTCCGTCGTGCAGCGGCTCGCCCGTCATGTGTGGACAAGCGCGTATCCAGTGGCGCATTGACTGCAATACCCGACGCCGGGTCAACATCTCGGGCGGCCAGTGCAGTCAAGCCGGTACGCCTACATGCACCGGCAAAGAATGCAACGCCATGGAGTATTCCCAGCTGCTCATGAACTGGCGGGCCGCCTGTGCCGCCGAGAAGCTTCTTGCGAAGGGCGGCGAGTCGACGGGAACTAGTCCGACCGACGCGAACAATAACGGTGTCGCCGATGTGCTTGAAGGGCAGGGCGATGTTACTTCCCCTGGCAGCGGAAGCGCGGATGTTGCAAGTGCAAAGAAATGGGGCATCGGTGTCTCTTCCAGCATGCTTGACACTAGTGACATGTTTGGGGGTGGGTCGTGCCCGCAGCCGCCAACCATCGTGATTATGGGCAAGTCGGTCAGCGGCTCAGACGTCCCGTATTTCTGCCAGCTCGCTGCGGTCATGCGCGCGCTTATCTTGGTCTTCGGCGCATACCTTGCGCTCCGCATCCTGATGGGAGGTGGTTTCTAATGATGGTCTGGACATGGATCGCAAAGGCGATCATTCACCTTATCGGCTCCTTCAAGGAAGCCGCAGCCGGCATCGTTGGGCGTGTGCTCGCCACGTTTGGCCTTACCACGGTCACGTTCAATGCGATCCTTCCTAACCTCAAGCAGACGGTCATGCAGTACGTGGGCGGCCTTGATGGCCCCGCCATGCAGATGCTGTCTTACCTCGGCGTCGGCACTGTCATGTCAATGGTGCTTTCCGCACTTACCGTGCGGTTGACGTGGAAGGTATTCATTGTTCCCAAGGCCGTGGCCGACCAGCTTGGCGGAGGCGCGTCATGATCTACTGGTATACGGGCCAGCCTGGACACGGGAAGACGCTTCACGCCATTGAGCGTCTTCTTGAGTTTAAGGATCAGGGGCGCATGGTGTACGCCTGCAATATCCGCGAGTTCGACTACGCAAAAACGGGCGTTCTTGAGATGACGCCCGAACAGTTCCGTGACTGGCCTGCGTTCTTGCCCGATGGTGCCGTTGCGCTTGTCGATGAGGCTTATGAGCATCAGATGCTGCCCAAGCGTGCACCGGGCGCAAAGGTTCCGCACCACGTTGAGCAGCTTGCCAAGCACCGGCATCGCGGTCTTGATTTCATCTTCGTCAGCCAGTCGCCGGACAAGCAGTGCGATCAGTTCGTCCATGACCTGATCGAGCGTCATATCCACGTGCGCCGTCGCTTCGGTACGAAGTTCGTACATCTGCGCGAGTTCGATCGGTTTGAGGCCAATGCCGAGAAAGCGATCCCGCTGACGGTCAAGCGCAAGGCGCTGCCCAAGCGCCCCATGGGCATGTACAAGTCGACCGAGTTGGATACCACGCAGGTGCGTATCCCCTGGTACTACATCGCGCTGCCGATCTTGCTCGTTGGTGGCGTGGCGTTGATGTACTACGCGTTCGGGCGCATGGGTGGCCGGATGGGCGGCGGTGACATCAAGCCGGAAATCACGTCTGGACAAGGCTCGGCCGCACCGCGCGACGGAGCGTCAGCGACGGCGGGCGGGGTGGGTGTGCCTACACCCACGACAACCATTGAGGATTACGTCAGGGAGCATATTCCGCGCATCCCATCGCAGCCGTGGAGCGCTCCTGTCTATGACAGCGCCATCAGCGTGCCCAGTGCGGCGCCGCGACTGTTTTGCATGTCGTCTGCCGGTGGTGTCAATGCGCAGGGCGTACATGACGATCCCAGCTGTACGTGCCTCACTGAGCAGGGCACGTCATACGATCTCGATGACGCAACGTGTCGATTCGTTGCCCGGCGCGGGCAATACGAGCCATACCGTGATCAGCGCCAAGATCGGTACGTTGATGCCCAGACGCAGATGGATCGAGCTCGGGGTGAAATTGCCGCGCGGGGCAGGGCCGAGCAGGGGGCGACAATTGAACACGGCCAGCGTCCGTTGGGGAGCTTTCCCGAGTCCCCCGGTTATAAGGGCGGCGTTACGGTCCTTGGGGAGGCAAAGCTGTGACCAGTGGCGGACGTGAATTCTTGAAATGGCTGGCCGTGCTGCTGATGACCGGCGATCACGTGGTGACGGCTCTCGGCCTTGGGTACGTGCCGGTGGTATCCGAAGCGGGGAGGGCGGCGTTCCCCGTCTTCGCCCTGGTCATGGCTTACAACCTCGCCCAGCCCGGTGCCGATGCTCTGAAGTCGATCAAGCGCCTCGCACTTTGGGGGCTGGTCGCCATGCTGCCGGCATACCTCGTGTTTGGCTCGGCGCTGCCATTGAACGTTCTGCTCACATTCGCCCTCGCTGCGTCCGCGATTTGGGCTGTGGAGCGTCGCCTGTGGCCGCTGCTGGCCGTTTGCGCGGTGGCGCTGCCGCCGTTCGTGGATTACGCGTGGCCGGGCGTGTGGCTCGTTCTGGCGGCTTGGGGCTGGTTTCGCCAGCATGGCCGACGCATGCACTGGCTGCTGGGGTCATGGGACTGGCGACGGGCGCGCCTGTACGCCGTCATGCCGATTTGGGTCTGGATCTCCATGGGCCTGTTGTGCGTCTACAACGGCAATGGCTGGGCGCTTCTTGCGCTGCCGCTCATGCAGGTCGGGGAATGGCGCTGGCCGGTGCCCAGGACACGCTGGGCTTTCTACGGCTACTACGTCGGCCATTTGGCTTTGCTCGCGCTGGCTGCATCGATACTTGCGTGACGCATCAGGCCCGAGACGGGCCTAGCAAGGCTCGTCCGGCCTATCCCGCCACCCGCCTTCAATTGGTTGCAGCCGACGCCCACGAATGCACCGCTCTCCCGGTCGCAAGGGTAGGGGCATGTATTCGGCCTGTGGCAGCGGTATCTGCCGAACCTTGGGCATGGCCTCCCGCAGGACCGTAGCCATTTCTTTGTCGGCGCGGGCCATTTCAGCCTTAAATTGCGCCTCTTCCTCCGCTGTCATGGGGCGGGTCAGCTCCCTAGTGATGGCAGCAGCTTGTCTACGTGCATTCCATTCGATTAGGCCCATGGCTATGACGATGGCCAGGACAGCGCCTGCGGCGATGTGTGCCCACGGAGGGCCGGGTTCACTGTGACGCACATGGCGCTCTCGTTCGGTACGGAAGCGCATTTCGGTCATGTCCGGCGTGCTGAATGTCGGCTCTTGGCGTTCGCGGTCCATGTGATCCCCCTAGATCGGTTCCTGCGCGCATTCTAGCCGGGGTGTAGGGGCGGCGCCCCTACGGTGGCGCTCATCCAGCAGACTTCCCGAAGTGCCGCTCCCGGAACTCGCCTAGGTCTACGACAACGACCTTTACCATCTGACGCCGACCCGCGATTGCCGTACCGGCCTCGGCCTTGCGTCTGGAGGCATAACCGGCCAGCCTGAGTTCCATCTTGTCGCGCCATGCAAGGCCGACAAGGCGTTCGGGGGTCATCCGGTCGCCGTCAGGGCTGACCAGGTAGTTGCCGCGGACGCTCCAGCCTGCGAAGGGGCCGCTTAGGTACTGAGACATGCATCAATGCTCGCTTTGTCCTTGGAACCACGGAGAGGCAAGAACGATGCCAGCACCAGCTTGATCAGGCCGCCGTAGTACCTCACGACCCCGGCGGCAACTTTACATAATATACATTATGCGCAATGCTGTAATGGCCCGGCTGGCCCGGTTCGTTGGCTCCGGCTGGCGCTGGCTCAAGCTCTGGATCGGCTCTTGCTTCCCCTCTCGGACACCCAGCAAGGACGAGATTGCAGCATGACCGAGATGGATACGCACGACCGCATCAACCTAACCGGCCCTTGGGCCGGTTTTGGCTTTCAGGCCGGTCACATGTTCACACCTGAGGGCTACAGCCTTGAGCCTGTCGATATGACCTGGTGGTCGCTCACCTGCAATATCGCCCGGGAATGGCGGTTGATGATGGAGGAAGCCCGGCCGCGGCCGACGCGATCGCTGACCGCTGGAAAGCCCTGCGCCACAATGGATTCCAGCGTCGTATACCTGCGCGAGTACGTCAGAACTCGCAGAGAACGGCGGCTGGGCATGGGTGATCCCGGTCCCGCCGCCGAGGTGTCAAATGTGGTCCACATGTCCCTAGGGCCACGACGCCCCAAGCGCGGATAAGGCGTTGACCGTAGGGGCTTAGCCCATACACCCCAATCACTGCTCGCGGCACCGCCGCCAATTCCCCTGAGCGTCCCGCAGCTGCTCCCAGCCATTCGGCAGGCGCCGCATTGCGGTGCCACTGATGCACGCCGCACCAAGCGCCTTGGCACCAGCGCTCCCCATCGACGGCAGCGAGATTACGTCCGCCGATGGAACAGGAAGCCCCTGTCGTTTCGCCATGCCTTGAACATGGGCGCGCTCAATGTCGTTGCAAAGCAGACGGTACCGGGGATCAGCGTGCTGATCGCACTTCAGAGGCGTTGCGCCGGGGTTGTATCGCTGTTTGGCCTTTTGCACGTAGCTGGGGGCGGGTTGAGGCCCTGAAGCCGTTTTGATCCCCTGCCCCGCGACGGCTGACGAGATGGCCATGAGTGCTACGGCAACAACTCTTCGAATGTCCATGTGCATCCCGCTCCGTGTGAGCGGAAATTGTAACCGGGCCGCCCAGCATGGCCCGTCGCGGAATTAGCTGCCGCCGTATCGATTCTGTGGCGACTCGGGCAACGTTGCCATGGGCCGGGTGCCGACAGAAATTATCGTGTCGCGGGTGCTGGCGGCGGTCGTCGGCTGTGTCTCGCTCGCGCTCGTCACAGGCGACGCCGCCGCCCTGATGCGAGCGGTCGCGCCGCCCAGTTCATCGGCATGGGTGAAGCGCGCATCGAACTCGACGAACGTGCCGGCGAGATTGCTCTCTATCACCCAGCGGCCCATCTTGGCGCTGTTAGGAGCAATGTCGCCGAAGTCGATCAGCAGCGAGTTGATGGACCGGCGCGTCCTGCACATAGCTGCCGACCAGCACGAAGTTGATGGCCAGGACCTGCTGGTTGTCGATAATCTGAGGAAGTAATCGAGCGTCAGCGCGGGCATCGGCTTGACCAGGATGGAATCCGGGTTCAGCACCATTTCCTGCGTCTCGTTGCCGTAGCGGTAACGCAGCGTGGCACCGACCAGGTAGCGCTGCCGGCAGCGAGTTGGTGATGCGCATCTCCGCATCGAAGGCCTGGCGCTCAAGCGTCAGCTCCTGCTTGATCTCGATCTTGACACGCGCGCAGACGGATTCCTGGGCGTGGGCGACATCTGCCACCCCACACACCAGAAGAACCGCAGTCATGCAGGACAGCAGCAGCGAAGTGCATTGCCTAATCATCTATTCCTCCGACTCATCCCTGAGCACTGGTCAGTCGAATCGATCAAAAACCGTGAATGTGCCTGTCACTCAAGCTTCGGAACGAGAGGCATCACCAGTGATGAACTCCGCTGTATTCACGTCTCCCAACATGAGGGCGACTCCATTTCTTGACAGTGCGACCGCTGCCGGCGTCGCGAGCAGCGACGGGTAAAACTGAGATTCACCTGCCAATGGATTACGAACGGTCGCTCCCCTGATCAATGGCTTCTTGAACCGATTGAGAAGCTTCCGCCACATGGCCAACTGCTCGGGGTAGTTGCCATGAAGATCGAGCACCCCGACCAGCGTGTCCTTCAGTCGATCGCCATCGACTTCAGGGACGTTGAAACTTAGAGGAGCACAACGCTCGTTGAGTGCTTCCAGGTCATCACCGATGCTTGCTGTTGCCCCCCGCGGAAGTGCAATCACACTTGAGTACTGCGCAACTGTGCTCGAGGAAAGTTCCTGCCATTCGATCTTTGCCTGCACTTCATGGCGCGCGAATCCCAGCAAATCACCACGTTCACCATCTCGCATGGCCAGAAGCAGCCCAACGAGGTCATCAACGGTGGCATGCAGTTGAATGCTGATGCGCGGCATTAGTTGTACCCCTTGAAGGTTGTCGGAACGTTGCCCTTGTTCGTCAGATCGTTCATCGCCTGCAAGAGATAGCATCTTCAAGATCATCGTCAGCTTCACGATCTATGAAGAAGTGCAGACTGAACGCGTCCGGACCCGTCATGAAGGCATAGACCGCTACCAGTGAAGGAAACACTTCACCGATCAGCGCACGGCTCACACTGAGAGATATCTCTACCCGGAAACTACTCGTCATGGATAAGGCCTGGAGGGTACGATGTGGGTGCTGTCCTTTGCATATCGTCCGAAGCCGCTTGCACTAGGCCAGAACAAGAATTGCGCGAACCCGTGCGTCGATGACCAACGAATGGAGAACGATTTCAGATGAAGAATTGGCTGATCGGCGTAGTAGTCACCATGGCATGGACCAGCCCCTGCGCTGCTCAAATCGCCCCTGAGTTGCTCGGCGGCGCGGATCCGGGCAAGCCGATGTTCAGCGAATCCTTCTACAAGGGGGTTGAGGGCAATTGGGTGCTGGTACGCGAACCCGTCAACACCGGTTACCACTGCTCGGTTAATTTCATCACGCCAGATTCCACCTTTTCGCTTCGTGGCCCCGCCGACGCTGGAATGGCGCGAAAAGGTCATGGCGGCGTTTGGTTCGTCAGCGAGGCGATCCCTCCGGTGACAAAGACCGAGATCGTTCCCATCACGTTGTCATCTACCAACCACCCCACGCAGAACGTCCAGGCCGCCCATGTGAGCATGCCGGGCCAGAGCACTGGGGCGCTGTTGCTCACCATCGACGTGCGGAAATCGGTGAAGGAAAAGCCGGACAGTAATGAGCTCGCTATCCAGTTTCAGGGGAAAGAGGTGTTCCGCTCAAAGGTTGTCCAGCTGCAGCTGGCGTATCGCCAGCTTTCGGCTTGCATGAGCGCGGCTCAAAAATAGGCCATGATTTCAGCCGTTTGGTACGTTCAAGATGTCGGCGCAGGCGTCACGTATCTTTCTTGTGTCGCCACTTGCTTCACTGAAGACATTCACATCGGCAACCCTCAGCATCCCGGCGCCGTCCGGGATCAGCACATAGCGGACGTTGCAGCTTTTATAACCGCCGCCGCCATACGTCGCGCCGGTCGCGAGGTTCTGCCACATGACGCGATTGTCAAAGGACTGCCCATAAGACAGCGTCCGCGCAATCCCGGCCTGACGGACAGTTGGGTTGCCGTTCGCCGCGACGACCTCTTGCTCGGTCTTGCCCGTCCAGACCTGGATCAGGATCGATTCACTGCGCGATAAACGCCTTGTTCCCCGGTATTCAGCGGCGGCCTGAGTAAAATCCAGATCGGCCTTCATCGTCGCCAGACTGCCCTGCACCCTCCCCTGCGCTTCGGTTACTTGTTGCTGCATTTGCGCCAATTTTGCCTTGTGCGCTGCCGATTCTGCCGGCGTCAGCTTGCGGCCGTTGTTGATCGCAGGCTTCGGTACATCGGACCACAGCTTTTCCCAGGTAAAGTCGGCAAGCGAACTCATCGACAGTCCGTCCGGGACCAGTTCCAGTCCATTCAAACCAAGGGCTGCCAGTTTCGGTCGCAATGCTTCGGCCTTAACCACACGATTGACCGAGGCAGTTTCTTTGGCGCCGATAATGCTGTCACTGTTGCAGGCTACATTCCATGCCTGTCGCATCGTATGGCTGCTCGTACTTTGCCAATCGGTGGGCTGGAGATCAATGATCGCCGGATCCTGTTTCATGGACTTTGTGCCGCTGGCCACCCGGAATTCCACCGAATTCGGCGTGTCCAACATGCCGGTTGAATCAGCCTTGTGCTTGGGCGCGCCATTGCCGCGTTTGCTCGGCTTGGGGCATTTGAACTGGAGTTGATATTCCAACCATAGCGGTTGGTCGATCGCTTCATAGACCATTGTCAGATCAATCTGACGGATCCGGTTTGGGCCAGGATTCGTGACATCATCGACCGGCGTGTGGTCGGTCGCCGCGTCATTGGCGTACACATTGACACGCTTTCCGGCTGCACCCTGCATATCGATCAGAAACTCGCTGGCCCCGACTTGCGCCGCGATAGCCATGATGCCCGCGCCGATTACGAGTTTTGTGATTTGCCGTGTCATGAGCGCTTCCTTGTCCGTTTTACCAACTCGCGCTCTACCGCGCACGTACGCTACGCAAGCTTTGGAGCTTCTGCCGGAACCAGGCGCTTCCTGGTCGATCGTGCTGCAGCGATGCTAAGCATCGGCAATGGCTCTGGCAACCCCCGGCCCCCTCCAGCGCCTGCGACGCGACCAGGGTTTCGCCGATGGATTCTGTTGCCTTGGCTGCCATGCCGGCAGGAAGTCCGCCGGGTAGTTCGATGGCGTTGCGGTAGCTGGATGCCAGCATCAGCCCAAATCCGGTGATGCCCAAGTCCGTACCCAAGTCGTAGCGGGTGGCTTCCAGTGCCTTGGCCGCCCCGGCTTTCTCTTCAGGTGCACTGTCCATGATCGCAATGTGCGACGCAGTCAGGCCGATGCTCAATGAGGTGCCCCAAGCACTGCATCCAGGTGAAGTACGCACCCAGCGCCTTGCCGTCGACCTCCCTCTTGGCGGAAAAGTTAAACTCTGCTCTACCTACAAGGAGCTCAGTCAATATGTCATGGCAGACCCCGCCACCGCTCACTGAAGTACAGCAGGCAATCTCCCTGTTCTTCGACGAGCTTCGCTTGAATCCTGGCCAGGTACCGTCTTCCGTATCGATCAAGGCATTCAGTGGGCGCAGCCAGGCTGAAACCTTGGAGCACCATCTGCGCTGGCTGTGGGATGATCTGGAAGACTGGGTGGCCGAACTGCCCGACCCCAGCTTTGAAGGCCCGTGGTTGAGTCATATCACCTCGCTTGGCGACGCCCCGGAGCTGGCGCTGGCCTGGCGGATCCAGGCGGACGACAGCAACCGGATCGTTGAACATGATTGGGTGACCGTCAACGTGCAGTACGACGGCGAGGCGACCGACAGCACAGCCCGCTTCGACATGACCAAGGTCGATGGTCGCTACGTGCTCGCGCTTGACTCCATTCGCGTCATCTAATGGGATCAGCGGCTGAGCATGGAGAGCCATGAACTCATTGGCAGCTGAAGCGCTCCCAATGGGTTCCATCGAAGCGCAGGATCGCGTCATCGCCAACAGTCCACATTGCTCCCGCGGTGGCGGATGCGCTGTAGTAGGCCAGATGTCCTTCCAAGGGCACGATCACCCTTTCCACCGTGCCGCCCGACAACGCCAACAACGCCCGCTGCGCGCACAGGTAGAGCGTGTCCTGGAACAGGCAGGCATGTTCGATGCTGAGATGCGCCAATGCCGGCACAGTGAGCGTACGCCAGCCGTCCACGCGATTGCCGCGGAACACCGTGCCCGCATCCCCGGCCAGCACCACGCTGCCATCGGGCATGCAGTGCACCACACGAATGGTCCACACGGAAGGTGATGCTAGCGCCTGCCACTCCCGGCCATCCCAATGCCAAAGTGCACCGCCCTCGCCTGCGGCATATATGTTGTCCGCCCCAAAGCCATCCATCGCGTTGAAACCACAGGTGACCTGGTCCACCAATGGCGCGTGGCAACCATCATCCATCCGAACCCATCCGTCGGCGCCGCGATGGTGTACTTGTTGCTGCGTGCCGCACGCATACAACTCCCCTGCGATCTGCTGCAGGTGCAACACGTATGCATTGGGCAAGGTCAGCGTTTCATCGTGCGGTGCTTGGCCGGTCGGGTTGAACCGCAGCAGTCCACGCCTGCCCAGCATGGCGAAGGCGAAAGGCTGCTCGTCCGTGGCTGGCAGCAACGTCGTGCCGTACGTGATGTCGGGCAGATCGTAGACAAAGTAGAACGTGCCATCGCGTAGCAGCATCACTCGGGTGATGCTGGGGTCGTGGCCCTCCAGGTACAGGTGGCCCAAGAGCAGCGCGACGTTGGGCGCGCCGGATATCACATGGGTGAAATAGAGGTCCGTGTCCTTCCGACCTTCGGTGCTGCGTTCTTCATTGCTCATGCTGAAGGATAATATGCCGCGCTCGCCCCTGACAGGCCCGTCATCCCGGCCGACCCCAGCGGAAACATCCATTCGCCAACTTTGGACTCAGCGCTCGGTCCGCTGAAGATTGCGCCACGCTGCCGCGGGGGCGGACGGTCGAACCGGCCTGCCCTCATCCATCCCCACAGCCTGCCCCCGGGCCGGCAAGCCAGGAAGGCTCACTGAGTAGTCAGCGGCATTGCTGTGCGACGTCGATGCCGTCACGATGCTTCATGACGAAGGCCTCGAACCCCGACGGCTCCACATGGACCGGGCCGGATTTGGCAGGCTTCCCTTCGGGCACGAAGGTCGTAACCATCTGGCTCTCAAGGTGTGCAATGCCTGGCGCGCGTTGGTCGGCATGTCCAAAAACATGAAGGGTGAGAAGGTCATATCCGTTCTCGACCAGCATCAAGGGAACGCCCTTGCATCGTAGTTCGAACGCCTGAGACAGTTCATGCCCTGGGTTGATAACAATTCCCTTGGCGGCATTCTCTTGAGCGAACGTGATCGCACTGGCTCGGATCACCTTGAAATCCTCCGGCGACACTGCCCGGAAGGTCTTGAGCTCAGACTCCAGCACAGTGGGATACGTGATCCAGACGATGCCTGCCGCAACCACCAAGCCCAGGAATGTGAGGAAGGACGTTGCCTTCTTCATTGGGGAGCCTTCACGTTGCCGACTTGAGCCTTGGCGGTTGCCACCATGCAGAACCCCGCTTCCCAATTGCCATCCATGGTTGCCATCCTCCTGAAGTCAGCACCTTGAAGGAATGCTAGCAGCACCCCCTCGTGACAAGGGGCAGGAGCGGTGTCGAAAGCACCCTGACCGCTGCCCTCCCCCACACCCCACTCAGCTCCTCCGCATGAGAATCATCTTCTCCTGCGACATATCCCGCATCGTGTAAGGAATACCCCCAGTGCCATAACCGGACTCCCTGCGCCCTGCAAACGGCATCCAGTCGGTGCGGAACGCGGTGGGGTCGTTGATCATCACCGCCGAGGCATCCAGCCGGTTGGCGGCACGCATCGCGATGTCGATGTCCTGCGCGAAGACGCTTGCCTGGAATGCGGTAGGCAAAGAGTTCGCCCGCGCGATAGCCTCATCAAGCTCGCCATAGCGATACACCGCCACCACCGGGCCAAACACCTCCTGCGTGGTCACTCGCGCGTCGCTGGCGGGATCGAGCAGTACGGTAGGCTGCAACGTCGTTTCGGAAAGGCGTTTGCCGCCGGTTGCACACTGCGCCCCACCCTTCACTGCCTCCTCGATCCACTCAGCCACCCGGTCCGCCTCGCGGGGCTGGATTAGCGGCCCCACCTCGGTATCTTTCAGTGTGGGGTCACCGGTACGCAGCTTTTCTACGCGCGCGATCAGCGCCTGGGTGAAGTCGTCGGCGATGGCGTTGTGCACGAAGATGCGCTGGGTGGATACGCAGACCTGGCCGGCGTGGTAATAGCCGCCCTTGACGATGGGTTCAATAATCTTGGCCAGATCCGCGCTTCGATCCACGATGGCCGGCGCGACGCCACCATGCTCCAGCGCCGAGCGCGCCCCGTGTGCCAGCTTGGCGTGCAGCGACCAGCCGACGCGGGCCGAGCCGATGAAACTGAGGAACGCAACGCGCGGGTCGGTGACAAGCGCCTCGGCCAGTTCGTTGCCGTCCGGCAGGAAGCTTTGGCACCACGCCTCCGGCAGGCCTGCCTCGTGGACCATCGCCGCGAATTCCAGGCAGGACAACGGCGTGGTGGAGGCCGGCTTGATGATGACCGGGCAGCCCACCGCGATGGCCGGCGCCACCTGGTGGACGATCAGGTTCAACGGGTGATTGAACGCCGAGATCGCCGCGACGACGCCGATCGGCTCGCGGGTAGTGAACGCCCAACGGTTCTCGGCCGCGGCTGAGAGACCCATCGGAATTTCCCGGCCGGCAAAGTTGCGCAGCTCATCGGCAGCATTGTGGACGCCATCGATGGCACGGGTGGTCTCGACGATGGCGTCGGGCAGTGGCTTGCCTCCCTCGCGCGCGATCTGCATGGCCAGGTGGTCACGTTTGGCCTCCATCAGCGCAGCCAGCTTGCGCAGGATCGCGATGCGCTGGTGCGGCTGCAGCCAGCCGTCGCGGTTCTTGAACGCCCGCTGCGCGGCGCTGAGTTTGCGTTCCAGTGCTGCCGCATCGTCGTACGGGACGTCGGCGATGGGCGCGCGGTCGAAGGCTTGTACGACGGTCAACATCGGGAATTCCTTGTATTGGGCGTCAACGCGACTGCTTACGCGCAGCCCACGTCGGGCGTGCGGTTGCGCAGTTCGTCGACCAGGACGCGGGTGTTCTCGGAGTAGTCGATGGGCACATCCAGCAGGTGGACGCCACCGCCCGCGAGGGCGGCCTCGATCGTGGGCACCAGCTGCTCCACCGCCGTGATCCGGCTGCCTTTCGCGCCGTAGGCTTCGGCGTAGCGCACGAAATCGGGGTTGCCAAAGCGCATGCCGAAATCCTCGAAGCCGTCCACCGCCTGCTTCCACCGGATCATGCCGTAGGCGCTGTCGTTGAGGACGATGACCACCAGGTTCAGGCCCAGCCTGACGGCGGTCTCCATCTCCTGCGAATTCATCATGAAGCCACCATCGCCGCACACGGCCAGCACGCGGCGCTGCGGAAACAGCATCGACGCCATCATGGCTGACGGCAGGCCGGCGCCCATCGTGGCCAGCGCGTTGTCGAGCAGCAACGTGTTGGCCACATGCGTGCGGTAGTTGCGGGCAAACCAGATCTTGTACATGCCGTTGTCGAGGCAGACGATGCCGTCTTCGGGCATCGCCTGCCGCACGTCATGGACCAGGCGCTGGGGCGTGACCGGGAAGCGGTCTTCCTCGGCACGGTCATTGAGGCGGGACAGGATTTTTTGACGCAGCTCACTGGCGCCCGCATCTTCGACCACCCTGCCCTCCAGCCGTTCGGCCAGCGCGGTGGCACTGGCGCCGATGTCGCCGATCACCTCGATATCGGGGTGGTAGACCTGTTCGACCGTGGCGGACTGGAAGCCGACGTGGATGACCTTCGGACCGCCGTTGTCTTTCATCAGGAACGGCGGCTTTTCGATCGTGTCATGGCCGATGGCAATGATCAGGTCGGCGCGTGCGACGGCCTCGTGCACGTAGTCGCCCTCGGAGAGGGCGGCCGTGCCCATGTACAGGTTGGAGCCCCCGGTAACGGCGCCCTTGCCCATCTGCGTATTGAAGAACGGCAGGCGCGTGCGCGCGACGAATGAGGAGAGCGCCTCGGTCAGCGAGGGACGGCTGCAGGCCGCGCCGATCATCACCAGGGGGCGCTTGGCGGCCAGGATCGCAGCGGCGGCCCGGTCGAGCGCGGCGGCAGTAGCAACAGGGCGATCCAGGGCGTGCACCGGAATCACCGGCACCTCGTCCACTTCTTCCCCGGCGATATCCTCCGGCAGCTCCAGATGCACCGGCCCCGGTCGCTCCTCCATGGCGACGCGGAAGGCATCGCGCACCATCGCCGGAATCGCCGCAGGGCTGACGATCTGGCGGGTCATTTTCGTGAGCGGTTTCATCGAGGCCACGATGTCCACGATCTGGAAGCGCGCCTGCCGGGCGCTCATCACTGCCTTCTGGCCGGTGATCAGGATCATCGGCCATGCCCCGAGGTGCGCGTAGGCCGCGCCGGTGGAGAAGTTCAGTGCGCCCGGACCGAGAGTGGCCAGGCAGACCCCGGGCCTGCCCGTGAGGCGGCCGTGGGTGGCGGCCATGAAGGCGGCGGCCTGTTCGTGACGGGTGAGGACCAGCTCGATGCTGGAATTTCGCAGGGATTCCAGGAAATCGAGGTTTTCCTCACCTGGAACGCCGAAGATGCGGTCTACGCCCTCATTTTCGAGTGCGGCGACCAGTAAGTCTGAGCCCTTGGGCATTGCTTCGATCCTTGCGGTGATGAACTGCAGAGAGTTCTGTGCCATGGGGAAAAGCGGGGTGTGGGACGACTATACGCCCGGTACTGTGCACGCCCGTCGAAGAGACGGCATCACGCGATAGGACGGTGCGGTCCATGAGCCGGCACGAAGGTTGCGTCCTCGCCCCCCCCGGGGTCCTCACGCGCCCGCAGTGCCCTCAGCAGCGCTGGCTGACGGTATGGAACCGCTGCTGCTGCGCGTCGAAGAACAGGTAGGCCTGGCCGATATCGTGGCCCAGCCCGCGGATGTCCAGTTGCCCGACGAACACCATCGGCACGTCGTCGGCCAACGGCCATTCCGGCTCCTGCAGCCACTTGGGCGGCGCTTTCAGGTAGCGGAAGTCACGCGTGATCGCCCCCTTCAACGCCGTCTTGAGGGCCTTCGGATCCAGCGCATCGTGATCGGCCATGAAGCGGGCGATGTACGCCGGGGGCAGTGACAGCCATTTCGGCTGGGCGTTGAGCGCCAGAGTGAAGCGGCGCTCGTGGGTGTCGTCCACGGCATGCGCAATGCCCTGGCTGTCGAGCCGTTCGGACAGCAGGGTCTGCACGTTGTAGATGCACGCCAGGCTCTCGTAGTCCTGGCTGATCAGGTGCAGATACAGATCGGGCTCTGCCACGTAGGCCGGGAGGTCTCGCTCGCCCTCAAGCAGCGCCTGCAGCGCCGCGTCGGAGTGGAGGCACTGCTCGAACGCGCGCGGTGCGAGCCGGCCTTCGACGAACTGCTTGATGATGTCCACGCCACTCATGCGGTGTTGCCTCCGTGCCGCAGATGCGCCGCGCCGTGCGCCGCCCCTGCCCTGCTGATGGCCGGCCATCGTGGCATCGGCGGCGTCGGCTTCGCAATGCCATGCATGCGGGGTGCGCCTGTCGCGCCCGAACCGATCGCCGCCGGGGCGGGGCCAATGCCACGCCGTGGCCCGCTCCTGTGGCCCTCTTCCCGGTGCCTGATATAGTCCAGCAGGTACGGCGGGCACCCTGCCCGTCCACGAACGACACGGAGTTGGCCATGGGTCTGGTACAGGCGGTGAAGGGTGCAGTTGGCGGCGTTCTGGCGGACCAGTGGAAGGATTTCTTCACCGTGCCCGCCGGCCTGCCGTCCACGGCGGCGCTGTTCGCGGCGGTCCCGCGCGGCACCAATGCCGGGCGCGGGTCCAACACCAGCGCCTCGTCCAACATCATCAGCAACGGGTCGAAGATCGTCGTCCCCGAAGGCTACGGCCTGCTGCTGTTCCAGGACGGGGCCATCACCGGCTTCGTTGCCGAGCCGGGTGGCTACGAATGGCGCTCCGATGACCTGAATTCGCAGTCGATCTTCGCCGGCGACGGCGTGGTCACCCCGCTGATCAAGCAGAGCTGGGACCGCTTCAAGTTCGGCGGCCAGCCCGGCGCGCAGCAGGCGGCGTACTTCGTCTCGCTCAAGGAGCTGCCCGACAACCGCTTCGGCACCCAGTCCGAGATCTACTGGGACGACGGTTTCCTGGGCACGCAGGTGGGTGCGGTCACGCGCGGCTCGTACACGCTGAAGATCGTCGATCCCATCCTGTTCGTGAAGAACTTCGTGCCGGCCAGCTACCTGCAGCCGGGCCAGGTGTTCGACTTCACCGACCTGGACAACGCCGCGGCCAGCCAGCTGTTCAACGAAGTGGTGGGCTCCCTGGCGCCGGCCTTCAGCCTGTATACCAACGATCCGGGCAAGGGCAACCGCATCACCAAGCTGCAGCAGGACTCGCTGGGCTTCGCCAAGAGCCTGTCCGACGCCGTTGAGCAGGCCTACCAGTGGAAGTCCGACCGCGGCCTGGCCATCGTCAAGACCGCCATCGTCTCCATCGAGTACGACGCCAACACCCGCGAACTGCTCAAGACCGTGCAGCGCGCCGACGCGCTGGCCGGTGCGCGGGGCAATTCCAACCTGCAGGCCAGCGTTGCCCAGGGCATCCAGTCGGCCGGTGAGAACGGCGGCGCGGCAGGCCTGGTGGGCGTGGGCATGGCCTCGGGCATGTTCGGTGCCGGTAGCCTGCAGCAACCGGTCGCTCCGGCCGCACCGGCTGCCGATGACCCGGTGGCCAAGCTGAAAAAGGCCAAGGAAATGCTGGATCTGGGGCTGATCACCCAGGACGACTATGACGCCTTGAAGGCCAAGGCGCTGGGCCTGTAACAGGCAAGGCGCCCAACGACCATGTCCGATTCCCGCACTCCGCCGCCCCTGCCGTCGGCGCCGCCACCACTGCCTGCGCAGCCGGTGACCGGCCCCGGTTCGCCGCAGGAGGTGCCGCCCCTGCCCGGCAGCTTCCCGGTCGACCCGGCCACACTGCCACAGCCCATCCGCGACGAGATCGAGGCCCCGGATCCGGTGGCCCTGGATACTCGTGCAGCCGAGCTCAAGGACGGCCTCAACCGCTGCCCCAAATGCGGCAGCACCGACGTCCGGCTCAAGCTCGGCACCGACGTGCTGGTCTGCCAGTTCTGCCGCAACGAATGGCATGGCACCCGCGCCGAAGAGGCCTTCGGGCTGGGCGATGGCCTTGACCAGTTGCGTGGCACCGTCATCGCGTCCGGCGCACGGGACATCCAGGCCGATACCGCCAGCCTGATGAGTTTCAAATGCACCGGCTGCGGCGCCGAGGTCACGATCAATACCGAAAGCACGATGACGGCGCGCTGCCACTGGTGCCGTCACGTATTCGGGGTCAATGAGCAGGTCGCCAACGGCGCCGTGCCCGATGCGGTGCTGCCGTTCCGCATCTCCAAGGACGATGCGGTAGCGCGCATCCGCCAGTTCGTGGACAAGCGCCGGCTGTTTGCATTGAAGGCGTTCAAGGACCAGTTCACGCCTGAGAACGTGGTCGGCGTCTACCTGCCCTACATGATCGTGGACAGCAATGTCAGCGCGAGCGTCGCCGGCAAGGGGGAAATCAAGACGCGCGAGTACACCCGCGGCACTGGCGACAAGAAGCAGACCTACTACGATGCCGACGTGTACCAGGTGGAGCGGCATGTCGACTTCACCGTGGACGACCTGACGCTCGAATCCTCGGCCGAGCGTGGCAACCTGGATGCTCGGGCCAACACCAACAACATCATCAATACCATCCTGCCGTTCGACACCAAGAATGCGCTGAAGTGGAACGCCTCGTTCCTGACCGGCTTTACCTCGGAAAAGCGCAACCTCGACGTCGAGAAGCTGCGGCCGCGGCTTGAAGACCAGCTGTTGTCGATCGCCCGCGCCGAGGTCGAAGATTCCGTGCGCCGTTACACCCGCGGCGTCCGTTGGGAGCAGGAGCGCCTGGAGGTGCACGGCACGCGCTGGGTATCGATGTACCTGCCGGTGTGGCTGTACTCGTACCACCAGCCCGGAAAGAACGGCGGCATGCTGCATTACATCGCGGTCAATGGCCGCACCGGCGAAACCATGGGCAGCGTGCCGGTGCAACAGTGGAAAATGCTGCTGGCCGCGTTGACCACCGGCACTATTATCGAAGCCCTCGTGCTTCTCTTCCTGGTAGCGTCCTCATGAGCGATGACAGTGGACTGTGGTTGCTGGCCGCCGGCCCCGCCGGTGCGTCGGCGTTGTACTGGGCGCTGTACCGGTACTACCGGAACACCGACAAGTCGCACGCGTTCGAGCGTGAAACCACCATCGAGGCCAAGCCGGTGACCGGCTCGGACCGCAAGATCGACACCATCACCGGCACCCAGAGCACCAGCATCTCCGGCAACAACGTCGGGGCGTACCGGTCACGGGTACAGCGCGATACGGGCTGAGCCGGCCACGCCGAAGCGCCGCCATTCCCCATGGATATGTGCGGCGCTTCTCATAACCGAAGATTGATCCCTGCACCGGGCGGCCATTTCCCAGCGCCCGGTGCGCGCGGCGTGCTACTACTGCCCCGCCATCCCGCGCCGGGGGCGGGGTTTTTGACCGTTGACGCGTGCTGGCACGGGGCCTGGAGGCCCCGTCGGGCATGGCTGGGTGTCGTGGCGTGCCCGCGCAGTGATTCGTAACCCATGCGGTTCCATCGATCACCAGGGAGTACCACCATGCGCTACACACGCCGTGATTTCCTTGCCACCGCCGCCAGTGCCTCGGTCGCCTCCTGGGCATCGAGTACTGCATTCGCCGGGGGCGCCACCGGCACCGACGCGACTGCCGCTGCTACCTTCCATCGTTACAACGTCAACACGCCGCAAGGCCAGCGCATGCTGGCCAGCTACGCGCGCGGCATCCAGAAGATGCTGGCGCTGCCGGCCGATCACCCGCACAACTGGTTCCGCAACGCCTTCGTGCACCTGATGGACTGCCCGCACGGCAACTGGTGGTTCTACGTCTGGCATCGTGGCTACGTGGGCTACTTCGAGCAGACCATCCGCATGCTCAGTGGCGATCCACAGTTCGCCATGCCGTACTGGGACTGGACGTCGCAGCCCGAGATTCCGGCCGCCATGTTCGACGGCGTGCTCTCTCCCACCGACCCGGCCTACGCGCCATACACCGGCAACCTGGCACGGTTCACAAGCTTCATCCAGCCGGCGTTGCAACAGTACTGGAACAGCCTCGACACCCAACAACGCCAGCAACTGGCCGCGCGTGGCTATGCGGACTTCGGCGCCTTGTGGAACGATGTCACCGGCTACAACGCCGACGCGAAGACCGGCATCTCCGGCAATGCGGGCTATGCCATCACCTGTGGGGCGCGCTACCTGTGGCGCCAGAATGCCCGCCTCGATGCCAAGACCGCCGCCGCGGTATCGCCCGACACCATCCACGCCGGCTTGTCGCCGGTGGAGTTCTACAACAGCGACGTCAGCCGCAGCTTCACCAGTTCGCGTACGGCTTCGCACGTGGACTCACCGGACAAGAACACCCAGTTCTCGGTACTGGAGGGCTTCCCGCACAACAAGGTGCACAACTGCATCGGAGGCGTCGGTGCGATCGATCCGGGCCCCTACGGCAACATGACCAACTTCCTGTCGCCGCTGGACCCGATCTTCTACCTGCACCACGCCAACATGGACCGGCTGTGGGATGTGTGGACCCGCAAGCAGTTGGCGCAGGGGCTGCAGATCATGCCGCCGCCGGGGCAAGCCCGCGACGCCTTCATGACCGAGCCGTTCCGTTTCTTTGTGCAGGCCGATGGCAGGTTCGCCGGGACCAAGCGTGCCGCGGACTTCTTCAGCACCCAGGCCTTCGACTATGACTACGTGGGCGAAGCGGCTGGCGCGCTGCAGAGTGCGGCGCTGGCGGTGAAGGCCGCCGGACCGGCCACGCTGGTGCGCGGCAAGCGCCGCGGTGCCGCCGTATCCGTGTCGCTGCCGGGTACGGCCCGAGGCCAGTTGGGTGCCACGGCAGCGCCCGCGCTGATTGCCGAAGTCACCGTGGAGCGGCCGCACGGCCTGCACAACACGCGCGAGTTCGACGTGCTGGTGAATGCACCGGCAGGGGTCGAGACGGTGGATGCGAACAGCCCCTACTACGTGGGCACGGTGTCCTTCTTCGGTCCGCCGATGACCGGTATGGACCATTCGCACCCCACCACGTTCGCCGTGCCGCTGCCACAACGGCTCAACCTGCTCAAGGCTGGCGCGGCCGACGCCAGTGGCAGTACGGCGCTTGAGTTCCGGCTGGTGGCATCCTCCGGACAGGCCGCCGAAGCGTTCCCGGTCCTGGACGCGGCGGTGCTGGTGGTGCCCTGAGGGAGGCGCCAAGGGCCGTAGTACGTCACGCAGGCAGGGCCGCCGCGCGGTCCTGTCTGTGCTCCCTGGTGACGTGCGTCAGGCCGATTCGGCGTCGTAGGTTGGGCCATCCCAGCCGTCCAGGAATTTGGGCAGGGCGTCGATGACGTCGACAATGCGGTCACGGTAGAACAGATGCATCGTGGGCGCGAAGGACTCGGTCAGTGCGCCACCCAGGGCGCGGGCCACCAGCGCATTGGGCACCACGCGCATCTCCAGTCGATTGGTGCCGAACAGCACGTCCCCACAGCCGCTGCAGAAGGTTTTTGAGAGCTGCTTGTGCGGATGCGGGAACACCGTTGTCGCGCCCTCCTCCACCTCGACCGCGTCTGCGTTCCAGGCCGTGGCCGAGAGCATGGCCGTGGCGTAGAAATCCCGGCAGGTACTGCAGTGGCAGATGGCGCGCGCAACCGGCGCGCCGTTCAGGGTAAGGGTGGTGCGTCCACACAGACAGTTGGCGCGAAGCATCATGCGTGTCTCAGCGTTCAGTAGGCCGGCATGTTACCGGCAATGGCGGCCCGCCAGCGCAGCATTGCCTTGCACGCGGGAGTACTGCGGATTCAGTCCAGGCTGGCTATGCTTGTGTTCTCCGTCCACGAGCACCCGCCATGCGCACGTTGTATCCCACCATCGAACCTTACCGCGAGCATCGTCTGGCGGTGGATGCCGTGCACACGCTGCATGTCGAGGAATGTGGCGCAGCGGACCGCATTCCCGTGGTGTTCCTGCACGGCGGCCCCGGCGCGGGCGTGTCACCCACGCACCGTCGTTTTTTTGATCCCGCGCGCTATCGCATCGTACTGATCGACCAGCGCGGCAGCGGTCGCTCCACTCCGTTCGGCGAATTGCGTGACAACACCACCGCGCACCTGGTGGCCGACATCGAGACCGTGCGCGAGCACCTGGGCATCGAGCGCTGGCTGGTCTTCGGCGGCTCGTGGGGATCCACGCTGGCGCTGGCCTACGCGCAGGCACACCCGGAGCGCGCCACCGGGCTGATCGTGCGCGGCGTCTACCTGGGCCGTGCCGAAGAGAACCGCTGGTTCAACGAGGCCGACGGCGGCGCCCGCTGGATTTTCCCCGAACGGTGGGCGCGCTATGAAGCGCACATTCCCGAGGCCGAACGCGGCGAACTGATCGCCGCTTACTGGCAGCGCCTCGACAGTCCCGACCAGGACGTGGCCATCGCCGCGGCGCAGGCATGGCTTGGCTGGGAAGACCATGCGGCCACGCTGGTGCATGACGTGGAAGCGCGCTCGCACGCCGATCCCTTGGCGACGCTGGCCAAGGCGCGCATCGAAGCCCATTACTTCCGCCACCATGCGTTCCTGGAGCACGGGCAGCTTTTGCAGGGCGTCGATCGCATCCGCCACCTGCCGGGGGTGATCGTGCAGGGCCGCTACGACATCATCTGCCCCGCGCGCAGCGCCTGGGATCTCGCGTCTGCCTGGCCGGAGGCGCAGCTGGAGATGGTGTTGTCGGGCCATGGCGCAACCGAACCGGCCACCGCTGACGCGCTGGTACGGGCCACCGACGCCTTCGCCGACCGCATCGCCGGTCCTGTCCGCGCCTGAAGCGGTCGGATGCAGTAGCAACACCCAGGCATCGCGCGACGCGGCATTGCGCTGCATCGCCGGTCCATGGCACGGCGTTAACGGGCTGCGGTGCACGCTCGCAACCACGTTGAGCGAAGCAGGACCCCATATGCACCCCACCCTTCGAACCGTTCTGGCCGGCGCTGCCGTGGTGGCGTTGGCCACGGCCTGCACCGCGTCCGATGCCGATGCGGCACGCCAGGCGCCGGCGCCCTCGGCACTGTCGACAGCCACGCCACCGGACACGGTCGCGTCGGCGGCAAACCGCGCCGCACCACCCGCGCAGGCAGCGGATGCCTTCGCCGAATCTGCGCCGGGCATCGCGGTCCGACCGGTGGCGGGCACCACCGTGCTCCGGGACTTCAAGCGCAGCTACCTGGCGATGGATGCGTGGACGCTGTACCCCGCCGAAGGCAGCACCGGCCGGCCGCTCGCGGCGCTGGTGCTGGATGGCTCCAACGAGATCACATCGGCAGAAATGCGGATCGGGCGCAGCGACAGCGCCGCAGACGTGAAGACGTGCACCACGCCCCCGCCCGATGCGGCAGGCAGGGCGGATACGGCGGATGTGGACGGTGTGCGTACCACCCACTTCAGCAGCAGCGACGCGGCGATGAGTCACTACCTGTCGGCCGACAGCTATCGCGTCGTCCAGGGCGGCGCCTGTTATGCCATCGACCTGATCATCGCCGGCACCCGCCCGGAGGTGTACGACCCACCGCGCACGCCACCGTTTGCCGCGCAGCAGGCCAAGGCGGCGCTGGCGTCCATGCTCGCTGCGGTGCACTGGACGCACTAGCGGCGTAGCTGCGGGCCCGTTGATGTCGCCACCACGCAGCAAGGCTCACCATCCAAGGCGACGGCGCGCGCCACCGGCGCCCCTTTGATGAGGTCTCTGCATGCACGACTGGGCAACACTGCCGCGATCGTTCTACCAACGCCACCCCACCGAAGTGGCACCGGCGCTGCTCAACAAGCTGCTGGTGCGCGACGATGGCCGTGCGGGCCGCATCGTCGAGGTGGAGGCCTACGCCGGCAGCGAAGACCCGGCGGCGCATTCGTTCCGCGGCCAGACGCCGCGTACCGCCACCATGTTCGGTGAAGCCGGTCACCTGTATGTGTACTTCAGTTATGGCATGCATTGGGGATCGAACGCGGTCTGCGGCGAGATGGGTCAAGGCTGGGGGGTTTTGCTGAGGGCGCTGGAGCCGGTGCACGGGCTGGCACTGATACGTGAGGCGCGCCCGGCCATTCGCCACGACCGCGATCTGGCCAGTGGACCGGGCCGGTTGTCGCAGGCGATGGGCATTACCAAGGCGCTGGACGGCGCGGACCTGGTGCGCAACGACCGCGGCGTGCGGATTGTGTCCGATGCGATGGCACCGCCCACCGAACCGGGAGTGGGCCCGCGTATCGGCATCAGCAAGGCGGTGGATTTCCCGTGGCGCTGGCACGTGCCCGGGCATGCGCACGTGTCAGGCCGGTCCGCGCGGCGCTGATCCTACCCTGGCCTGCACTGGTATCCTGTTCGGCTGCCTGGCACCGGTTGACGCGCGCGTCGTGATCGCGCGCCGTCACCCGGTGTTGCACCACGAAAAGGATGTCCCGATGAAATCCCTCCCCACCCTGCTGCTGGGCGCTGCCTTGCTGTGCGGCGCCGCGCCGCTGCTTGCCGCCGAGCACGTCTACTACGTCGGCCTGGACATCCGCCTGGCCGGTCAGGACCGTGGCACATTCGGGCAGCGCAGCCTCAGCAGTCTGGCGATCGACACCGCGGCCGATGGAAGTGCCCGCCTGCGCACCCGCGTGCTGTGGACCGAACAGCGCGCCCCCGGCGACAGACAGACGGTGCTGGATCTGGATCCGGAGGTGGGCGACGAGCGCGCGATGCTGGCACTGCTGGACGGCGGCTTCGAGCTGACCGTGGCCGCTGACGGCACCAGCACGGGCATGCGCGCCGTCGACCAGGAGGCCTGGCGCGACACCGTGACCCTGCAGCCGCAGGCCGCACGCCTGATCAACGCCGAGCAGCAATTGGGCGGTCTGCAGCCGTTGGCGCTGCCGGCCCAGCTGGACATTGGCCAGCGCATCACCCGTCGCGCCCAGACCCGGGACTTCGGCGAACTGACCTCGCAGATGCAGGTGCAGTCGCTGACCCCGGCCGAAGTAGTGGTCAGCGTGGAGCTGGCCGGTACCGACGTGCAGGGCCATGGCCGGCAGGTGCTGCAGCGTGCCGACGGCATGCCGATCGAAGCGCGGATGCACCTGACGCTGGCACCCCGCGACGACCTGCCTGCCACCGAGCAGCGGATGTACCTGGCGCGGATGGACCTGGACCCGCTGCAGCGCCTGGACACCGGGAGCATCGTGGAGACGTACCCGGCGATGATCCAGGCGCAGCTCGACGCACCGCCGTTCTCGGCGCTGTCGTCCAATGCCGACGACTACCCGCCGGCGCCGCCGGAGGAGCGCGTGCCCGGGCTGTTGGACATGGCGGCACTGAAGCAGACCGAAGCCAGCCTGATGTTCTCGGTGAACCGCAACTACCGCGACGGCCGCCCGTTGATCCGCATTGCCGGTCGCGTCGGCACCGGCGCCCCCACCCGCGACGCCCCGGCCGCGCCCGCCATCGCCGCGGCCACCCCGCGTGCCGTGCACTTCTTCGATGCCAGGGGCAAGCGCCTGTCGAACCTCGCCGCGCAGCCGGTGCTGGACCCGTGGGTGTTGGCGGGCGACTTCCATGCCGACGAAAAGGACATCGCGTTCCCGTTCCGCCTGCCGCTGAACACGCGCGGCAGCCAGGTGGACGCCATCCGCCGCATCCGCCTGGATGTCGATGTGGACACCTACCTTGGCACCGAGGTGGAAACACTGGCCCCGGGCACCCTCTCGCGGCGCTACCCGAACGCGCAGGTGCAGTGGACCTCGCCCACCCGGGTGACCGTGCAGCAGCCGCTGCCCTGGCGCGAACGTAGCGAGGGCTACTGGACCACCGCCGTACCGCTGGATGCGCAGGGCCGTGAGATGCCGGCGGCAATGGTCGATGTGCAAGGCGCGCTGGCACTGGCCGACGCGCACCCGGGCGACCCGGCGCAGTCGCCGCTGCACTGGGAACGCATGCGCCAGCCCCACCGACTGGAGATCGCCACGGCGGCGCCGATCGCCGCCCTGCGGCTGCGCCACCAGCGCTGGCAGCGCCAGCCGCGGCAATGGACCTTCCGCTACCTTGCCCCGGACGCTGCTGCTGCGGGCACGGCGGAGAGGGGCGCCGACTAGCCCGGCGGCCTCGTTCAGACAGGCCGGTTGTCTTTCCGGTGTAAAATTCAGCGTTTTAACCGGAACAATGGCGAAAACGCAGCACCGCCCGCCCCTGCCCGGCCCCGCGTTCATCCGTCTGTTGGCCGGATTGGCCGACGGCCAGGCAACGCCGACCAGCCCGGACCTGTCCGACCGCCTGAGCCAGTGGGTCGACTGGAACCGTGCGGTGGCGCTGTCGCGGGCGCTGGACGGCCGGGTGCCGCCCCCGCCTGCCGAGGCGGTCGCGTTCGATGCCGCGGAAGAAGTCGAATGCGCGCGGGTGCGCTCGGTACTGCAAGCCGCCATTGTTCAGCAACCTGACCCGCCAAAGCCGGGTGCTCGCGACGATGCGGCGGCGATCCGCCAGCGCGTCATTGCCCTGCAGCGCTCGATGCAGGCCAACACCGGGCGGCTGCGTGGGCGCCTGCGCGACATGCTCAGCCTGGCCGGCCCCGAACTGGGGCGGCTGGCCGAGGTGGATGCGGTGATGGAGCAAACGTTGAGCCCGCGCGAGCAGGCCTTGCTGGCCACGGTGCCGACGCTGCTCGCCCAGCACTTCGAGCGGCTGCGCAACGCGGCGCTGCCACCGCCCGTCGAAGGCGAGGCCGCCGACGCCGAGGCGGTGCCGGCCGACGACGGCTGGCGGCAGCGGTTCAACCACGCGATGCAGAGCGTGTTGCTGGCCGAACTGGATGTTCGTTTTCACCCCATCGAAGGCCTGCTTGCAGCGCTTCGCCCCCGATAACTGGGACGTCATGTTCAGAACTAGTCTTTATCTCGTCGTTTTCCTTGCAGGTCTGTTTGCCGCGTGCTGGATCGGCGTGGGGTACCTGGGGTCGAACCCCGTAGGGTTCGCAGTCGCCCTCGTGATCGCGGCCTGCTACACCGCTGGTGGCCTCGAGCTGTTCCGCTACCGCCAGGCCACTGCGGGACTGGGCCAGGCCTTGGCCGATGTGTCGGCGGCCGAGCAGGATCTGGGCGCCTGGTTGCAGCGCGTGCCGGCCAGCCTGCGCAATGCGGTGCGCCTGCGCGTGGATGGCGAGCGCGTTGCCCTGCCCGCCCCGGTGCTGACGCCCTACCTGGTGGGGCTGCTGGTGCTGCTGGGCATGCTCGGCACCCTGCTGGGCATGATGGCCACGCTGCGCGGCACCGGGCTGGCGCTGGAAAGCGCCACCGACCTGCAGGCCATCCGCGGCTCGCTCGGTGCGCCGGTGGAAGGCCTGGCCGTGGCCTTTGGCACCTCCATCGCCGGCGTGGCGACGTCGGCGATGCTCGGGCTGCTGTCGGCGCTGTGCCGCCGCGAGCGCCTGCAGACCGTGCAGGTGCTTGATGCACGCGTGGCCACCGACCTGCACCCGCATTCCCAGGCATGGCAGCGCAGCGAGGCGTTCCGCCTTGCGCAGGCGCAGGCCGCGCTGATGCCGGCGCTGGTCGACCGCCTGCAGGCGATGACCGCTGCGATCGAGCAGCAGAGCCTGCAGGCCAACCAGCAGTTGCTGTCCAGCCAGGAGAGCTTCTATGCCAAGGCCGACGCCGAACACGCCCGGTTGGCGAGTGCGGTCGAGCTGGCGCTGAAAGACAGCATCGCCGCCAGCGCTCGCGCCGTGGGCGAGGCGCTGCAGCCGATCATGGACAGCACCCTGCGCGGCATCGCCGCTGAAACGACCGCCCTGCAGCGCGATGTCGGGCAGGCCGTGCAGCGCCAGCTGGACGGTCTCAACGCCGGCTTCGAGGCCAGCCGCGCGGCCAGCGCGGACAGCTGGAACAGCGCGATCGCCGCCCAGCAGCAGACCAACCTGGCGCTCACCACCGACCTGCGTGCAGCGCTGGAGCACCTCACCGCGCAGCACGACCAACGCGCGCTCGGCCTGGTGGATGCGCTGTCGTCGCGCTTGGCGGCCAACGTGGACCACTGGGCCACCGCGCAGGAGGCGCAGCAGCAGACCCATCAGGCGCTCACCGCCGACCTGCGCCAGACCCTGCAGCAGTTCAGCGCCAGCCACGACCAGCACGCCCTGCGCCTGCTGGATGGGGTCGCACAGCGCCTGGATACCAGCGCCGGCAACTGGACCACCGCGCAGGCTGCACAGCAGCGCAGCAACGAAACACTGGTGGTGGAACTGCGCGACGCACTGGCGCGCTTCACCGACCAGCATCAGCAGCAGGCCGGCAGCCTGGCCGACGCCCTGGCCAGCCGCCTGGACGCCACCGCCGAGCGGTGGAACAGCAGCCAGCAGAGCCAGCAGCAGGCCCATGCCGCGCTGATCGGCGGGCTGGACAGCACGCTGCAGGGCTTCACCCAGACCCACGACGCGCGGGCCGGCGCCCTGCTTGAGGCACTGTCCGATCGTCTAGATGCCAGCACCCGCAACCACGCCGACGCATGGCGCGATGCCTTGGCGCAGCAGGCTGCCACCCACGCCAGCAGCGCCGCGCGCAACGAGCAGGCACTGACCGCCGTGGCCGGTAGTTTCGATACGCACGCCCGCACGCTCGCCGACACGATGCAGCAGGCGCACGCCACCTTGCAGGACGCCTTGGAAGCGCGCGATGGGCAGCGCCTGGCCGCGTGGAGCGATGCGTTCGGCACACTGTCCACCTCGCTGGCCCAGCAATGGGCGCAGACCGGCGAACAGGTCGCGCGCCGCCAGCAGGACATCTGCGAGACGCTGTCGCGGACCGCGCAGGAGATCACCACCCAGACCCAGGCCCACGCCAGCGACACCATCGCCGAGATCTCGCGGCTGGTGCAGGTCGCCTCGGAAGCGCCGAAGGCCGCCGCTGACGTGGTGGCCGAGCTGCGCCAGAAGCTGTCTGACAGCATGGTCCGCGACACCGCCATGCTGGAAGAACGCAGCCGCCTGCTGGCCACGCTGGAAACGCTGCTGGATGCGGTCAACCATGCCTCCACCGAACAGCGCACCGCCGTTGACGCACTGGTGACCACCTCGGCCGACCTGCTTGACCGGGTGGGCACGCGCTTCACCGACCACCTCGCCACCGAAACCGGCAAGCTGGGCGACGTTGCCGCGCAGGTCACCGGCAGCGCGGTGGAAGTGGCGGCACTGGCCGACGCGTTCGGCGGCGCCATGCAGGTGTTCGGCAGCGCCAGCAGCGGGCTGGGCGAGCGCCTCGAGCAGATCAGTGGCGCGCTGGACGCGTCGCTGGCGCGCAGCGATGAACAGCTGGCCTATTACGTGGCCCAGGCGCGCGAGGTCATCGACCTGAGCGTGCTGTCGCAGAAGCAGATCATCGAAGAACTGCAGCAGCTGGGCGCGCGCCGCAGCGCCGACCCGGCTGGGGCCGCCACCGCATGAGCGACGAGATCGAGGTCGACGGCGAATCCGGCGCACCGATCTGGGCTGCCTTCGGTGACCTGATGTCGGTGCTGCTGGGCGCCTTCGTGCTGATCCTGGTGGGCGTGGTGGCGCTGCAGCTGGAGCTGTCCAACCGGCTGGACCACGAGGTCAAGCAGCGCCAGGCCGAAGCCCAGCGTCGCAAGACGCTGGAGCAGGCGCTGGCCGTGCCGCTGGCGGCCGGTCGGGTGACGATCGTGGATGGCCGCATCGGCATCCGCGGCAGCGTGCTGTTCGCCTTGAATTCTGACCAGCTGCAGCCTGAAGGCCGCGAGCTGCTCAAGAGCCTGGCCGGCCCGTTGGCCGAATACCTGTCCTCGCGCGAAGAGATCCTGATGGTCAGCGGCTTCACCGATGATCGTCAGGTGCGCGAAGGCAACCGCCAGTTCGCCGACAATTGGGCACTCTCGGCCGAGCGCGCGCTCACCGTCACCCGCGCCCTGATTGCCGAAGGCGTGCCCGCCTCGGCGGTGTTTGCCGCCGCTTTTGGTGCCGAGCAACCGGTGGACTCCAACGCCGAAGAAGCCGGGCGCGCACGCAATCGCCGCGTTGAAATGGCGCCGATTCCGCGACCGAAAGCCACGGCCGCCGATGCCCCCTAAGGCCAAATCGACGTCGATGCCGGTGAGTGCGCAGCTCGATGCGTGGCGCCAGCAGCAGCTGGACCGCCACGACCCGCTGGGCTTTGCGGTGATCGAGGCGTTGCAGGCGCGTGCGCAGGCACAGCAGGGCGCGGTGCGACAGCTGCTGGATGCGCGGCTGGCCACGCGGGTGGCAGCGTACGCGGCGCGCATTGCCGAACAGACCGTGCACGCACCGCGTCGCGCGCGCGACACGCCGGCCCCGGGGGCCGAACGCGCCAGTCCGCTGTCGGGCCTGCTGGCAACGCTGGCCGCGCATGCCCATACGCAGGCAGCGCCGGTGCCGCGTGATGCCCCCCGCGACACCGCCCCGGCTCCCGCGTTCCCCGCGCTGCCGGCCATCAGCGAATTCCGTGATCTGTGGGCCACGGTGCGCAATGAAAGCCAGAAGCGCATCTCGCTGGCGCAGGGCCCCGGCGATGGCGGCCCGTTGAACTCGGCGGTGCTGGTGCACCGCTCGCTCACCTTGATGAGCGAGCGGTCGCCGGGCTACCTGCAGCACTTCCTGATGTACCTGGACAACCTGGCCTGGCTGGAACAGCTGCAACCGCGCACGGCCACGCCTGCGCGTGACGTGGGACGTATCCCGAAGCCGCGCCGCGCCCGCACCCCGAAGGCCTGATCGCGCCACCGGCACGGCGCGCACTGCGTCGGCCTGGATATACCAAGGTATATCGCCGCTAACCCACGGGCATCTAGGCGGGCGCGCAACCGGCGCGGACAATACGCGCACCGGCCAGGCGCACTGCGTCACGCCGGCATCGCCCTTCCACTACCGGACATTCCCATGGATCCCGACCCCGATCCTGCCGGGTGCCGCGCGCCCCTGCTTTCGCCCCTGCCCTGTTCCACCCCGGCGTCCGGCCGGCGGCGTCCGCACCTCTGAGTGCCGGGTGGCCGGCGGGCGCTGCCTGCCCGGAGGCCTTCCGATGCACTACAAGATTCTCTACATCACCCTGCGTCGCCTGATCCTTGATCGCGACGTGGCCGGCCTGCGCAGCCAACTGCTGCAGCACGGCGCCCCGTTGTTCGCACGCGCCCTGGCCCTGGGCTCCGAGCGCGTCATCGCCGACGCCCTCAGCCTGCTGCCGATCTCCGAACGTCTGCACGTGCTGCGCCACCTGCCCGCCACCCTGCGCAGCGCGCTGCTGCCGCTGTGTTCGCGCGGCAGCCCGCACCCGGCGCGCCCGCGCGGGTCGTTTCCCATCGCCAGCGTCCAGCACGCCTGATCCCCGCGCGGCCACGTCCTGACGGGCCGCGCGCAGCCCTGCATCCCGACCCGTGCCGCCCTGCGCGGTGTCGCCTGTCTTTCAAGGAGTTCCCCATGACCCTGCTCAATGCATGGTTCGATGCCTTCCTGCGCAGCCGCCGCGCCGCCAGCCTGTTCCGTCGCCGCGCCCTGCCCGACGCCGGCATGGGGCGCGGTGCGGCGGGCGCGGTGCCGACCGATTTCAGCGATGCGTTGCGGCGTCTGGCACAGGTGCCGGTGGCGGCCGCGTTGGCGGCGGTAGCGTCGCACCCCGAGGGCCTGGCCAGCGATGAGGCCGATGCCCGGTTGGCCCGCGTGGGCCCCAATGAGATCGACCACGAAAAGCCGCTGCCGTGGTGGCGTCACCTGTGGCAGTGCTACCGCAATCCGTTCAACCTGCTGCTCACCCTGTTGGCGGTGGTGTCCTGGCTGACCGAAGACGTCAAGGCCACGGTGGTGATCGGCACCATGGTGGTGTTGTCCACGCTGATCCGGTTCGTCCAGGAGGGCCGTTCCAACCGCGCGGCCGAGCGGCTCAAGGCGCTGGTGGGCAACAACGCCCGCGTGCTGCGCCGTCCCGACGGCGATGCTGCATCCTTGCAGGACACCGGCGCTGAACCCCGCACGCCGCGGTACGCGCAGCAGCGCTCGCTGCCGATCCGGGCGCTGGTGCCAGGCGACCACATCGTGCTGTCGGCCGGCGACATGATCCCCGCCGACTGCCGCGTATTGAATGCCAAGGACCTGTTCGTGGCGCAGGCGGCGATGACCGGCGAATCGCTGCCGGTGGAGAAGTTCGCCGCCCCCGACACGGCCCAGCCCAACCTGCTCGAGCAGCCCAACCTGCTGTTCATGGGCACCAACGTGGTCTCCGGCTCGGCCACCGCCGTGGTGCTGGCCACCGGCAACCGCACCTGCTTCGGCACCATGGCCCAGCGCAGCACCGCCACCGAACGCGCGCCCACTGCCTTCCAGGCCGGGGTCAACAGTGTCAGCTGGCTGTTGATCCGCTTCGCCCTGGTGATGGTGCCGTTCGTGCTGCTGGTCAACGGCGTGACCAAGGGTGACTGGACCGAAGCCTTCCTGTTCGCGCTGTCGGTGGCGGTCGGCCTCACCCCGGAAATGCTGCCGATGATCGTCACCTCCACCCTGGCCAAGGGTGCGGTGCTGCTGTCGCGTCGCAAGGTGATCGTCAAACGCCTGGATGCGATCCAGAACTTCGGCGCGATGGACGTGTTGTGCACCGACAAGACCGGCACGCTCACCCAGGACCGCATCGCGCTGGAGCGGCACACCGACGTGTACGGCAACGACTCGCAGGATGTGCTGGCATTTGCCTACCTCAACAGCCATTTCCAGACCGGGCTGACCAACCTGCTCGACCGCGCCGTGCTGGAGCACGTGGAACTGCAGACCGAGCTTCGCCTGGCCCAGGACTACCGCAAAGTGGACGAGATTCCGTTCGACTTTGAACGCCGCCGCATGTCGGTGGTGGTGTCCGAGCGCGACGACCACCATGAGCTGGTGTGCAAGGGCGCGGTGGAAGAGATGCTGGCCGTGTGCAGCCGCGTGCGCGAAAACGGCCAGGACCTGCCGCTGGATGCACAGCGGCTGGCGCGGGTGCGCCAGACCACCGAGGAGCTCAACGAACAGGGCCTGCGCGTGGTCGCGGTGGCCATGAAGGAAGTCCCCGCCACGCGCGAGGTGTACTCGCAGGCCGATGAGCAGGATCTCACCCTGCTCGGCTACGTGGCGTTCCTGGATCCGCCGAAGGAATCGACCGCGCAGGCGCTGCAGGCGCTGGCCGGGCTGGGCGTGGAGGTGAAGGTGTTCACCGGCGACAACGAACTGGTCACCGCGCGGGTGTGTGCCCAGGTGGGGCTGCACGCCGACGGCATCGTGACCGGGCCGCAGATCGACCGCATGGACGAGGCCGCGGTGGCCGACGCGCTGGGCCGGCATCGCGTATTTGCCCGGCTCACGCCCCTGCACAAGGAACGCCTGGTACGTGCCCTGCGTGCACAGGGCAAGGTGGTGGGGTTCCTGGGTGACGGCATCAACGATGCCCCGGCACTGCGTGCGGCCGACATCGGCATCAGCGTGGACAGCGCGGTGGACATCGCCAAGGAAGCGGCCGACATCATCCTGCTCGAGAAGAACCTGATGGTGCTCGAGGAAGGCGTGGTGCAGGGCCGGCGCACCTTCAGCAACATGCTCAAGTACATCCGCATGACCGCCAGCTCCAACTTCGGCAACGTGTTCTCGGTGCTGGTGGCCTCGGCGTTCCTGCCGTTCCTGCCGATGCTGCCGCTGCAGCTGCTGGTGCAGAACCTGCTGTACGACATCTCGCAGATCGCCATTCCCTTCGACAACGTCGACGAGGAGCTGGTGCGCAAGCCGTTGAAGTGGAACCCGGCCGACATCGGGCGCTTCATGGTGTTCTTCGGCCCGATCAGTTCGATCTTCGACCTGAGCTGCTTTGCGCTGATGTGGTACGTGTTCGATGCGCGCACGGCGGCCGACCAGAGCCTGTTCCAGTCCGGCTGGTTCGTGGTGGGCCTGCTCACCCAGACCCTGATCGTGCACATGATCCGCACGCCCAAGGTGCCGTTCCTGCAGAGTATCGCCGCCCCGCCGCTGCTGCTGATGACCGGGTTGATCATGGCCATCGGCGTGCTGCTGCCGATGAGCCCGTTGGCCGGCTACTTCAAGCTGCAGGCGTTGCCGCCCGGCTACTGGCCGTTTCTGGTGGCGATCCTGTTCGGCTATGCGGTGCTGACCACGCTGCTCAAGAAGGTCTACATCCGCCGTTACGGGTGGCAGTGATGGACTTCAACCCGCACCTGCCGGCGTTCAACGCCGGGGCCACGATCAGCACCCTGATCAGCCTGGGCACGGCCTTCGTGCTCGGCGCGGCGATCGGCCTGGAGCGTCAGCTGCGCCAGCGCACCGCCGGCCTGCGGACCAACACGCTGGTGGCGGTGGGCGCGGCGGTGTTCGTGGACCTGGCCGTGCGCTTCCACGACCTGTACGGCGGTCCGCCCTCGCCGCTGCATGTGGTGGCGTATGTCATCTCCGGGGTGGGCTTCCTGGGCGCTGGCGCGATCATGAAGGACGGCGCGCAGGTGTCCGGGCTGAACACCGCCGCCACGCTGTGGGGCTCGGCGGCGGTGGGCGCCTGCGCCGGCGTCAAACTGCTGCCCGAAGCGCTGCTGGCCGCGCTGTTCGTGCTGGCCGCCAATACGCTGCTGCGGCCGGTGGTCAACCGTATCCAGCGCCAGCCGGTCGAGGCGTCCTTCAGCGAGGCCACGTACGCGGTCACGGTGGTCTGCCAACGCGAGCACCAGGCCGACGTCCTGGACCGGCTGCTGGTGCTGTTGGAACAGGCGCACTACCCGGTGCGCGCGGTCGATCCGCGCCCGTTCGGCGACCGCGACGTGGAGATCGAAGCGGTGCTGTACGCGACAGCCGTGGATGCCGCCGAACTGGATGCGGTGCTGGCCACGCTGACGGCCCTGCCGGGCGTGCTGCAGGCGTTCTGGAATGCCACATTGGAGGACTGACACCGGCCGGTACGGTGCCGATGCTATGCTCGGCCGCGTCGAATCACGCGGCGTTTGTCCACGTTTTCCACGGAGCCGTCCCGATGCTGTCTTCCTCGTCGCGCCGTACCGTTGCCCTGCTCGTGCTGGGCGTGGTGATGGCCGCGATCTTCGCCGCCGACACGCTCACCGACTATGCGGTGGCGGCCGCCTGCTTCTACGCGGCGGTGATCCTGGCCGCCTCGCGGGTTCTGTCGGCTCGGGGGCTGGTGCGGTTGGCCGCCCTGTGCATCGGCCTGACCGGCCTCAGTTTCTTCCTGACCCGCTTCGGCACCTACCGCATCGGCCTGGTGAACTCGGCGATTGGGATGCTGGTGATCGGCATCACCACCTGGCTGGCCCTGAAAATGGAAGCCGCCAAGGCCGCCGTTCAGGACGCGCAGGCCCGCCTGCTGCGGGTGGCGCGCGCCTCCACCGTGGGCGAGCTGACCACCTCCATCGCGCATGAAGTGAACCAGCCGCTGGCGGCGATCGCCAGCAGCGCCGAAGCCAGCCAGCGCTGGCTGGCCCAGGACCCGCCCAACGTGGACAAGGCGCGGCAGACACTGGCGCGGATCCTGGCCGATGCGCACCGCGCCAGCGACGTGATTGCCCGCGTGCGCGGGTTGACCCGTGGCGCGGTGCCGGAACGCCAGGGCTTCGACCTCAACCAGGCGCTGCTGGAAATGCTGGCGCTGTCGCACAGCGAACTGGAACAGCATGCGGTCACGCTCAGCACCCAACTGGACGACGCACTGCCGCCGGTGTTCGGCGACCGCGTGCAGGTGCAGCAGGTGATCGGCAACCTGATTCTCAATGCGGTCGATGCGATGGCCGAGGTGCCCGCAGGCAGCCGGCGGCTGGTGCTGCGCAGCTGGCGCGCAAGCCCGACGCGGGTGGCCATGAGCGTGCGCGACTACGGTAGCGGGCTGCCGCTGGACGCACCGGAGCGGGTGTTCGATGCCTTCTGGACCACCAAGTCCGGCGGCCTCGGCCTGGGCTTGAGCCTGAGCCGCAGCATCCTGGAGGCCCACGATGGCCAGATCCGCGCCGAGCCGGTGGCCGACGGCGGCGCCTGCTTCGTGTTCGAACTGCCCATCGATGGCGGCGGTCCGCATGGTTAGGTCGACGCCGCCCGAGAGTGCGCCCGCGCCCATCGTGTACGTGGTGGACGACGATCATTCGGTACGGGCCGCACTCGAAGACCTGTTGGCCTCGATGGGCATGCAGGTGCGTGCCTTCGACTCGGTGGCGGCGTTCCTGCAGCACCCGCGCGCGGACGCACCGGCCTGCCTGGTGCTGGACGTGCGCATGCCGGGCCAGAGCGGGCTGGAGTTCCACCGGCAGATGGCCAGCCACGGCCTGCACCTGCCGGTGGTGTTCATCACCGGCCACGGTGACATCGCCATGGGCGTGGCGGCCATGAAGGAAGGCGCCATCGAGTTCCTGACCAAGCCGTTCCGTGACCAGGAGCTGCTGGACGCGATTCACCTGGGTATCGAGCGCGACCGCGAGCGGCGCCGCGATGACGCCGCGGTGGACGTGCTGCGGCAACGCTGGGCCTCGCTCAACGACGGCGAGCGCGACGTGGTGGGCGGCGTGGTACGCGGCCGGCTCAACAAGCAGATCGCCGCCGAGCTGGGGGTCAGCGAAATCACGGTGAAGGTGCGCCGCGCCAACGTGATGCGCAAGATGCAGGCGCGCACGCTGGTGGACCTGGTGCGGTTGTACGACCGCCTGGGCATCGGCTGAGGCCCGGCCGGCCCGCTGCCGCGGGCCTCATCACCCGCGCGACTGGACAGATGAGCAATCGGCATCAGGGCCCATGCGATGCGGGCACCGTCGCTTCCTAGAATGCGCCATGGCCGCTGCTGCGGCACCTCTCCCTGCCGTGGATGCTGACCATGCGTGCTGCCCTGCCCTTCACCCTGCTTGCCCTGTGCGCCGCGCTTGCCGCCTGCCAGCAGGCCCCGTCCGCCAGCCCGGTGGCCAGCGCGCAGGCCGCGCCGGTTGCCGAGGAGATCGCGTGGCGTCACGGCGATGTCGAAGACGCCTTCGCCGATGCGCAGCAGAGCGGCAAGCCGGTGCTGCTGTACTGGGGCGCGGTGTGGTGCCCGCCGTGCAACAAGCTCAAGGCCACCCTGTTCCGTGACCCGGCGTTCATCGCGCTCACCCGGCAGTACGTACCGGTGTACCTGGATGGCGACTCGGAAGGCGCGCAGGCACTGGGCGAGCAGTTCGGCGTGCGCGGCTATCCCACGCTGATCGTGCTGGACCCGCAGCGCCACGAAATCACCCGGCTGGCCGGCGGCAACGACAGCGCCGAGCTGACCCGGGCGCTGCGCCTGGCGGTGAACCGGCGCACGGCCGTGGCCGACGTGCTGCGGGTGGCGGTGGTGTCGCCGCAGCGCGTGTCCGAGGACGACTGGCGGGTGCTGGGCGATTACGGCTGGGAGGTGGACGCCAGCCGCCTGGCGGGCCAGCGCGATCCGGTGGCGCTGTTGCGGCAACTGGCCGCGTCCGCGCCGGACCCGGCCCTGCAGCGTCGTTTCGGGCTGCTTGCGCTGGGTGCCGGCAGTACCGGCAAGGACGCACCTGCGCCCGACGCTGCGGAACGTGAGGCCACCCGCACCCTGCTGACCACCGTCCTGGCCGCGCCGGCCGAAGTGCGTGCCAACCGCGACCTGCTGGGCTACCAGGGCCCCGCGCTGGTGGCGCGGGCCGCCGCCACGCCGGCGGAAGCGCAGCAACTGGGCAGCCAGTTGCTGGCGGCGCTGGAGCGTGCCGATGCCAGCCAGGACAACGCCGCCGATGCGCGCCTGTCCAGCGTGATCACCGAGTTGACGTTGTTCAAACAGCAGCATCCGGACACCGCGGTGCCGCCGGCGCTGCAGGAGAAGGCGCATGAGCGCGTGGCTGCGGCCGATGCCGCGGCAAAGACCCCGCACGAACGCCAGGCCACCATCAGCAGCGCGGTGTATGTGCTGCGCGAGGCCGGCGATGATGCCGCGGCCGAGACGCTGTTGCGTGCGGAACTGGACCGCAGCCAGACGCCGTACTACTACATGCCCGAGCTGGCCGAACTGGCCGAGGCGCGCGGCGACAAGACGGCTGCGGTGGACTGGCTGCGCAAGGCCTACGAAGGTGCGCAGGGACCGGCCACGCGCGTGCAATGGGGCGTGTTGTACGTGGAAGGCCTGGTGCGGCTGACGCCGGACGATGGCCAGGCGATCGAGCAGGCCACGGCCCAGGTGATTGCCGAACTGGACGCGCAACCGGCCGGCTACCACCAGCGCACCCGGCAGCGCTTCGAGCGCCTGGCGACCACGCTGCAGGCGTGGGGGCGTGCGCACCATGGCGCGCAAACGCTGGTCCGCTTGCAGGCCCGCATGGGCGAATCCTGCGCCAAGGCCGCACCGGGCGCCGACGCCGGCGCGGCGTGCAGCCGATGGCTGAAGAGCTGACAGGTAGAGCCGACCGTTGGTCGGCTGCGGAGCTCCGGTAGAGCCGACCGTTGGTCGGCTGCACACATCTGGTAGAGCCGACCGTTGGTCGGCTGCAGATCATCCGGTAGAGCCGACCGTTGGTCGGCTGCACATCATCCGAAGCCGTCCGCGAAGAGCAGCCGGGCAGAGCCCGGCTCTACGCGGTGTCGCGCCACCGCGGTGTCGTGCGACCGTCGAGACGTCGCACGACACCTCCGGCCACCCCGGGCATGGCATGTCGGGCATGTCGGGCGGCCCCGGCCCTATCGTGGCACCCGGACATGTCGGGCGTGCCCGGCCCGGTAGAGCCGACCGTTGGTCGGCTGCAGAGCATCCGAAGCCGTGCGCGAAGAGCAGCCGGGCAGAGCCCGGCTCTACGCGGCGCGGCATTACCCGGCGCCCTCAACCGCGCAACGTGGCGCCCCCGTCCACATACAGATCGCTCATCGCGATATGGCCGGCCTGGTCGGACAGCAGGAACATCACCGCCTGGGCGACGTCGTCGGGGCTGGCCAGCTTGCGCAGCGGAATGCCGGCCTTGTAGGTCGCCGGGCTGCCCTCGATCACCCGCTGCGCGCCATCGGCGTCCTCCCACATGCCGGTCTGCATCGGGGTCAGGGTCGAGCCCGGTGCGACGATGTTGCAGCGAATGCCATGGGGAGCCAGTTCCAGCCCGAGGCACCGCGTGAACATCGTGGCGGCCGCTTTCGATGCCGCATAGGCGGCCATGCCATGCCGCGGAACACCGGCAGCATTGGAACTGACGGTAACGATGGCCCCCTTGCCACGCGGAGTCATCACCCGCGCCAACGCGCGCGACAGGTGGAACACGCCGTCGGCGTTGACCGCGAACACCCGGCGCCATTGCGCGTCGTCGATCTGGTCGACCGTACCTACCTGCAGCACACCGGCCACGCTGATGCCGAAGCCCACTGGCCCCAGCGTGGTCTCGGCCCAGCCGACCAGCGCATCCACTGCACCGGCATCGCTGACGTCCAGCGCCCTGGCATGCAGGTTCGGGTGCGCCGGCAGCGCGGGCGCAGCCAGGTCGGTGGCGACCACCACGCACCCGCTGTCCAGCAGGTGCTGCACCAGCGCCGCGCCGATGCCGCCGGCAGCGCCAGTGACCACGGCCAGCGTGCCGTCGAATCCAGTGAGTTTCATGAAGATTGTTCCTGTGGGGGCGTACGGATATCGAGGGCGTCGCTGCGCTGCAGCCGCGCCGACAGCCAGGGCGCGATCTGTGCGACAGCATCACGGCCGGTCAGCTCGGCATGCACGAACGGGAGTTCGATTGCCTCGATCGTTGCCGCGTGCGGGGCCCAGAGGGATGCCTGCAGATACGGGCGCGCAGCGTGGTCGCGGCCGGCACGCACGTGGCTGAGCACGCCGCGATACGGTGCGTGATGGTGTGCGCGGATCAACCGGTTGGTGCCGGTGACCGCGCGGACCACGCCGTCCAGCACCGGTTCGGGCAGGTTGCCCAGCGCGCTGTCGCCACGGCGCAGGAACGCCATGATGCGCGCGCGACTGTCCAGTTCGGGGTGGGCGTCGGGGTCATGCCCGGCGATGGCCAACAACGCACGCAGCGCCGCGATCGGGTCCGGCTCGGGTTCGGCCCGCCAGCATTCGCTGGGATACGCATCCAGCAGCACCAGCTCGCCGACACGGCGACCCAGCGCCTGCAGGCGCACGGCCATGGCCTGGGCGATGATGCCGCCCACCGACCAGCCCAGCAGGTGCACCGGCCCGTTCGGCTGCAGTGCCAGCACGCGCGCCACATAGTCCGCGGCCAGGGCGTCGATGCTGTCGGGCAGCGGCTGCGTGGCATCCAGCGCGGGCGACTGCAGACCATGGACATCGCGTGCCGGCTGCAGCGCACGGGCCAGGTCGCGGTAGTTCCAGGCGATGCCGCCAGCGGGATGGACGACGAACAGCGGTGCCCTGCCCGGCTCACCGCGCGCCAGCCCGATCATCGGCGACAGGCCGTGGTCCGTGCCGTGCTCCGGGGCGTCCAGCACGCGGGCCAGTGCCGCCACCGTGGGGTGGGCGAACACCGCGCCCAGGCCCGGATCACGCCGCCAGTGCTGCTGGATCGCCAGCAGCAGGTGCACCGCCGACAGCGAATCACCGCCCAGGCTGAAGAAGTCCGCATCGGCGGAGGGCGCGTCATCGAGGCCCAACGCCTGCGCAAACAACGCGGCCAGCTGGCGCTCGCTGTCCGTGCTAGGCGCGCGGCCCGGCACCGCGCCCAGCGTCGGCACCGGCAATGCGGCGCGGTCCAGCTTGCCGTTTGCCGTCACCGGCCACTGCGCCACCACCATCAGCGCTGCGGGCACCATGTAGTCCGGCACGCGTGCGGCCAGGCCGGCGCGCAGCGCCACCGGGTCCAACGCCGCGCCGGAGACATAGGAAACCAGCCGCCGTTCGCCGGGCCGGTCTTCGCGCAGCAGCGTTTCAGCGCGTTCCACACCCGGCTGCAGGCGCAGCGCGGCATCAATCTCGCCGAGCTCGATGCGCAGTCCGCGCAGCTTGACCTGGTGGTCGCTGCGCCCGAGATACTCCACGGCACCGTCGACGCGCCAGCGCGCCACGTCGCCGCTGCGGTAGATCCGCTCACCGGGCAGATGCGGGTCGGCGAGGAAGCGTTCGGCGGTCAGGTCGTCGCGGCCCAGGTAGCCGCGGGCCAGCTGCACGCCGCCCAGGTACAGGTCACCCGGCACGCCCGGCGGCACCGCCCGCATGTGCGCGTCCAGCACGTACAGGCGGGTGTTCCAGACCGGGTAGCCGATCGGCACCGGGCTGCTGCGGTCGTCGCGGTCGGCCGGCCACCAACTCACATCGACGGCCGCTTCGGTGGGACCATAAAGATTGTGCAGTTCGGCGTCGACGGTGGCATGGAACCGGTCGCGCAATGCCGGCTCCAGCGCTTCGCCACTGGTGAATACCTGGCGTAGCTGCAGGCCGCGCGCCGCTGGCACGGCCAGGAACGCATCCAGCATCGACGGAACGAAATGCACGACGCTGATGTTGGCGCGGCGGATGAGTCCGGCCAGCGCCACCGGGTCACGGTGCAGGTCGGGCGGCGCAATCACCAGCGTGGCCCCGCACAGCAGCGGCAGGAAGAATTCCCAGACCGAGACGTCGAAGGTGGCGGGCGTCTTCTGCAGGATCCGCGCATCGGCGCCGATGCCGTAATGGCTGCGCATCCACTGCAACCGGTTGACGATGGCGCGATGCTCCACCAGCACGCCCTTGGGCTCGCCGGTGGAGCCGGAGGTATAGATGACGTAGGCGGCGTCCTGCGGCTGCACGGTGTCGGGCAGTTCGCGCGCATCGCCCGTGCTCCACTGCGCCGGTGCCAGCACGCGATAGCCGGCAAACCGCGCCGCCGCCGTGTCGTCGGCCAGCACGCAGCAGGGCTGGGCCGAGGCCAGGATGCGGGCGAGTCGCTGGTCCGGATGGGCCAGGTCCACCGGCAGGTAGGCCGCGCCGGCGCGCAGGATGGCCACTAGCCCCACCACCAGTTCCAGCGAGCGCGGCAATGCCACCACCACGCGGGATTCGCGGCCCACGCCCATCGCCTGCAACTGCAGCGCCACTGCGCGGCTGCGCTGTTCCAGCTGGGCATGGGTGAGGCGCTGCCCGTCGAACTCCAGCGCGGTGGCGTCGGGGTTGGCCTGCATGCCGTCCGACAGCAGCGCCACCAGTGACACGTCGGGCAGCGGCATGGTCGTGGCATTCACCTCGAACAGGTAGCGCTGCGCTTCGGCCGGCGTGGCCAACGCGATGTCGTCCATGCGCAAGCCACGATCATGCGCGTCCAGTGCGGCGTCGATGAAGTGCAGCAGCCGCGCGGCATGCGCCTGGACCTCGGCGGGCGCGTACACGCCAGGATTCGCTTCGATCTCCAGGTCGAGGTGGTGCGTGCCATCGCCACGGAAACCGAAGGTGATGTCGTCCACCGGGCCGGTGCCCAGCACGTCCAGCCGCACCTGCACGCCCGCCAGCGGCAGTGCCCGGTAGAACGGCTGCACGTTGATCATCGGGCCGTGCAGACGGTGCTGGCTGCCGACCAGGCCCAAGTCGCGGCGCAGCTGTTCGCCGCGGTAGCGGCCGTGGCGGCGGGCACGCAGCAGGTCGCGTGCGGTGGCCTGCACGGTCTCGCCCAGACTGGCGTCGCGGGCGGCCACGCGCAGCGGCAACACGTTCATCACCATTGCCGGCACGCGCGCGGACGCATTGCCGAGCCGGCCCATGAACGGGATACCCAGCACCACTTCATCGAGCGCACTGAAGCGGCGGCAGTACGCGGCGCCCAGCGTGGTCAGCAGGTCCGGCCACGGCTGGCCGATCTGCGTGGCCACCGCCAGCAGCCTGCGGCGCAGCGCCGCAGGCAGGTCGCAGACGTGGCGCAGGGCATCGGCGGCGGCCGGCGCACTGGCGCCCGCCAGGCCTTCCGCCGCCGGGGCACCGGCCATGTACTGCTGCCAGTAGGCCGCATCGGCGGCGCGGCGTTCGCCGTGGCGGTAGTCCCGATCATCGGCCAGCACCGGGGCCAACGGGGCAAGCGCTGCCGCCTCGGCATCCGCGTCCGCATACAACGCGCAGACCCGCTCGGTGAACAGCGCCATGCCGTAGCCGTCCGTGGCCAGGTGATGCACGCGCAGGTACCAGAGATGCCGCGCGCCACCCAGCACGAACAGGCGCTGCTGCGCGAGCCTGTCGCGCGCCGGATCCACCGCACGCAGGCGGTCCTGGTCCATGGCGCTGCGTGCAGCGGCCACCGGGTCCGGCAGCGCGGACAGGTCCACCACCTCCAGCAGTGGCACATGCGCGGGCACGTGCCATTGCTGCGGTGTGCCGTCGGCACCGTCGGCAATACGCAGTGCGAGCGCCTCGGCTTCATGCGCGGCGACGTTGGCAGCGGCCGCAAAGCGCGGGACATCCAACGCACCGTCGATCCACAGTGCATGCGCGGTGTTGAACGCCGCCGGTGCCGCCGCCAGTCGCTGCGCATACCACAGCCCGGTCTGCGCTTCGCTCAGGGCCTGCGGGCGCGGCTGTGCCTGTGCCCCGGGTGCGTCCGCGCCCTGCCCGGCCTTCATGCGCGCGCAGCGCTGCCCTGCAGCCGCTGCACCACGCCCCACCAGCCGGCCAGCGTGGCGTGCTCGGCCAGGTGGCTGAATTCCAGTGCGATCCCGGTGTTGCCCCACGCCAGCACCAGGCCCAGCACCCGCATCGAGTCCAGGCCCAGGTCGATCAGGTTGTCGTCGTCGCCGATTGTCTCGGGTGCTTCGCCCAGCATGCCAGCCACGTCGGCACGCATGCGCTCCAGGTCGAGCGGGAGGTCGTGTGCGGGGGTGTTCATGCCAGGGCCTTCAACAGCTGGTCGGTGGTCAGGGGCACGCCACAGGTGCGCGCGATCAGGTGCAGGGCCAGGTCATGGTCGGCGCGCGAGAAGTCGGCCACTGCATCGGCGGCGATGAACGCCTCGATGTCGCGCTGGAAGGCTTCGGTCACGGTCGCCGCGCAGCCGATGTGCGCATACACGCCGGTCACCAGCAGCTGATCGCGGCCACGGGCGCGCAGCATCGTGTCCAGGTTGCTGCGCTGGAACGCGCTGTAGCGGTGCTTGACCAGCACGTGGTCGCCGGGGGCTGGTGCCAGTGCGGCAAGAATGGTTTCGTGCTCGGCGGTGGCGCTCATGCCCGGGCCCCACAGGTCGGCCTGCAAGCCGCGGTCACGGCGGTCCTGGTTGCCACGCTGGGCGGTGTAGAACACCGGGATGTCGCGCCCACGGCAGTGCGCCAGCAGGCGGGCGATGTTGGCCACGGCCGGCGCAAGCGGCGCAGCGTCGGCGGCAAACGCGGCCAGGAAGTACTGCTGCATGTCATGCACCAGCAGCGCCATGCGTTCGGTGCGCGGCACCCAGGGGCCGCGCGGCGGCGGCAGTTCACCGGCCAGCGGCAACGGATACGGGGCAATCTTGGGCAGCGCCATCAGCGCGGTTCTCCTGTCTGGTCAAGGTAACGTTCGCGCAGCTGCGCGCGCAGTTCGCGGCGGCTGATCTTGCCGACCGCCGTGGTGCCGAAGGCCTCCACGAACACCACCTGGTCGGGCACTTTGAACGCGGCCAGGCCACGCCCGCGCACCCAGCCCTTGAGGCTGGCGGCGGTGGGCGGGGTGCCGTGTGCAATGACGAACGCGCAGCTGCGTTCCCCCAGGAAGGCATCGGGCATCGACACCACGGCGGCATCGAATACCTCGGCATGGGCCAGCAGATGGTCTTCGATCTCCTCGGCGGAGATCTTCTCGCCGGCCCGGTTGATATGGTCGCCGGCCCTGCCCTGCACCACCAGGTAGCCACCGGGCAACTGCTGCACCATGTCGCCGGTGCGGTAGTAGCCATCCTCGGTGAACGAACGCGCGTTGGCGGCCGGGTCGTTGTGGTACGCGCGGATGGTGTACGGGCCCCGCGTGAGCAGGTGGCCGATGCCGCCTTCCGCGACCGGGTGGCCGTGGTCGTCCACCACCAGTACCTCGTCGTCGGGCGAGATCGGCCGGCCCTGGGTGCCCACCACCACGTCCAGCGGATCGTGCAGGCGGGTGTAGTTGACCAGGCCTTCGGCCATGCCGAACACCTGCTGCAGGCGGCAGCCCAGGCTGTCGATCACCCGGCGCGCCGCTTCCGGCACCAGCTTGGCGCCCCCTACCTGCAGCACCTGCAGGCTGCCCAGGTCGTGCGCGGTGGTGGCCGCGGCCTGCGCCCACAGCAAGGCCAGCGGCGGCACCAGCCCCACGCAGGTCACGCGCTCGCGCGCGATCAGCGGGAAGGCCGCGTCAGGCCCGGGGCCCGGGCTCATCACCACGCGTGCGCCGGCGTACAGCGCGCCCAGGAACCCGGGCGAGCTCATCGGGAAATTGTGCGCCGCGGGCAGCGCGACCATGTACACGCTGTCGCGCGCGATGCCGCAGATCTCGTTGCTGGCGCGGAACGAATAGATGTAATCGTCGTGGGTGCGCGGAATCAACTTGGACAAGCCGGTGCTGCCGCCCGACAACTGCAGGAACGCCACCGACTGCGGGTCCGGATCGGGCGGCAGCAGCGCCGCGTCGCCCTGCAGACTGTCCACCGCGCCGAACTCGCCGGCGTCGCCGACGATCAGCACGTGCTGCAGCGCTGGCAGCAGCGCCTGCAGTTCGCGCGCCAGCACGCGGTAGTCGAAGCCGTCCTGCCTGTCTGCCGCGATGTACCCACGTGCCTGCGCCTTGTCCAGCACATGGCGCACCTCGGTGATGCGGTGCGCCGGCAATGCGTACACCGGAATCAATCCGGCCCGGAACAGCCCGCAGACCACCGTCACGAATGCCGGCGTATTGCCCAGCTGCACCACCACCCGGTCGCCCGGCACCAGACCGCGCGCCAGCAACCCCGCACCGATCCGGCCGGCCTCCTGCCAGAGCGCCGCGTAGCTCAGCCGCACCTCGCCCCCGACCACGGCGATGTCGTCGGCAAACCGGGTGGCCCGCTCGCGCAGCACGCCCGGCAGGGTTTCGCCACGCCAGTAGCCGGCGGCGCGATAGCGCGCCACCAGGGCCGGTGGCCAGCTCTGGCGTAGCGGCACCAGCGCGGGGGAAGCACTCTCGTTCATCAGGAACCAACTCCGTTAACGCGTATGGAAGGCAGCGCATCGACGCCCAGGGCGTTCAACACAGCACCGAATTTGGCGTCGGTTTCGGCTACTTCCAGCGCGGGCTGTGAGCCGGCAACAATGCCTGCGCCGGCGTACACACGCACCTGCGGGCCCTGCACGCGGGCGCAGCGGATCGCCACGTACCAGTCGCCATCGCCGTCGGCATCGGTCCAGCCAACCGCGCCGGCATAGAAGCCGCGCGGTACCGGTTCCAGCTGGCGAATGGTGCGCAGCGCAAGCGCGCGCGGCGTACCGCACACGGCCGGGGTGGGATGCAGCGCGGCCACCAGCGCGGCAACCGGCGTGCGCGCGTCGGCCAGCGTGGCCTCGATCCGCGTGCCCAGGTGCCACATAGTGGCGGTGGCATGCAGCGAAGGCCGCGGCTCGGCCTCGATGTGGCTGCACCACGGCGCCAGTGCCGCCACGATGGCCTCCACCACATGGCGGTGTTCGTCGTGGTCCTTGGCCGAGGCCAGCAGCGCCTGCGCCACCCGTGCATCTTCGGCCGGGTCGGGATGGCGCCGGGCCGAACCGGCCAGTGGATGCGACAGCACCCGCGCACCGCGACGCGACACCAGCAGTTCGGGGGTTGCGCCCACCAGCCACGCCGGGGGTTCCTGCCGTCCGCCGGGCAGCGTCACCAGATAGGTGGCCACGCTGGGGTCGTGGCCCAGGCGCGCGGCCAGGGCGTGCGGATCGACGTCCTGCGCGCCCTGCAGCAGCAGGCTGCGGGCCAACACCACCTTGTGCAGCGCCGGTGCCGGCTGCTGCAGGTCATGCAACGCCGCGCCCACCGCGCCTGCGTACTGCGCGGCACTGGGTTCTGCGGCGATACCACCGTTGAACGTCGCTGCCGGCGGCGCGGATGGCAGCGCCGCGGTCGAGAGGGCCTGCGGCTGGTGCAGCGCGTCGTCAGCGTCAGGATCGAACGGCAGCGCGCCAACCAGCAGCGGCAGGCCGGCGCGCGGCGTAGCGAAGAAGGCCGCTACGCGCGCGGCCAGGGTGGCGGTGCCACCGGCCGGCAGCCGCGCACGGCACCCCTGCGTGTGCAGCGAGCGCAACGGCGCACGCAGCAGGAAGGGCGTGGTCACGGCGGCATCGCCCACCACGGCACTGTCGTCGTCGCGCACTGGGCGTGCCTGCGCGCTGTCGTTCATGCCGGTGCTCCGGCGCGGTGGCGTGCCGCGGCCACCGACAACACCAGCAGCAGCGCGCCCACCAACAGGTATGGCGCGCTGGGCCGCCACTGGTACAGCAGTGTGCCGAGCATCGGCCCGATCACCATGCCCAGGCCCTGCACCGAGGCCACGGTGCCTGCGGCAGCGCCCTGCTCATGGGCCTGCACCGAATCGGCCGCCAGCGCCTGGAACGACGGAAACACGAAGCCCATCCCGAACGCCGCCACCGCGTAGGCCAGCAGCAGTTCCCAGCGTGCGTCCACCAGCGCCACCGAGGCGAACCCGATGCCCGATACCAGGGCGCCCAGGGCGATCCAGCGCCGCGGCGGCACGCCGACCAGTTTCATCACCAGCACCTGCGCCAGGATCAGCCCGACGCCCACGGCAGTGAGCGCCAGGCCGGCCGCACGCGCGCCGTCGGCCGGCGACAGGTGCAGGCGGTCGATCGCGAAGAAGCCCACGGTGACCTGCGCGATGGTCACCGACACCATGGCGGCAAACACCGCCAGGATTGGCAGGCGCAGCCGTGCATCGGTCCAGCCCAGCCGCGCGCGCGGACCCGGGGTAGCCGTGCGCAGCGGCGCGTCCGCCGGCAGGCGCCAGGCAATGGCGGCCAGCGACAGCAACGGCAGGAACGCCGCGATGTAGAGGGTGAGCGACAACTGGTGGAAGGCGATCCACCCGGCGGCGGCCGGCCCGACCACCATGCCCAGCGCGTTGGCGGTGCCGAGCTTGGCCATGGCCGAGGCGCGTTGGCCCGGCGCGGCACCGTCGGCTACCAGCGCGGCAGCGGTGGGCGGCACGGCGGCATAGAACAGCCCCACCAGCGCCCGCGTGCCTACCAGCACCAGCACCGACACCCACAGCGCCGGCGGGCGCGCCAACGCGGCATCGACGAAGATCGCCATCGCCACGTAGATCAGCACGTAGGCCGCCAGTGCGATCAGCAGCACGCGCTTGCGCCCGATGCGGTCGCTCAGGCTGCCCCAGCGGCGCGCGGACAGCATCCACAGCACCCCGGCAGCGGTGACCGACAGGCCGGCATGCCACTCGGCCAGGCCCAGCAGGCGCACCACCGGCCCCACCACCGCCACGAAGGCCATCATCGCCATGGTGCCGGTCAAGGCCGCGAACACCAGGGCCGGCAAGCCGGGTACTACCGAACGCTCATGCATGGAACACCACTGCCAATCAGGGAATAGGGCGCGCAACGCTGCAAGGCGGCGCGTCGGATCGATCGGCTTCGACGATGCGAGGATCGCCGTGGCTATCCCGTCAAATGATAACAGGTCGCATTCGCGGATTCCCGGTCGTGGTGGCGTGTCATTCATCGGCGCGCGGCGGCCAGGACGCGCGGCTCCCCTGCACGCGGGGCATTGATGTCGATCAACCCGTGCACACACCGACCCGACTAAGCTGGGTCCACTCCCACCGCGGCCTTTGCAATGGCGTTACTTCCTCCCGCAGCAGCCCTTCCCGGCATCGTCGCCGACATCGCGCACGGCCTGCCGGTGCAGATCATCAGCCTCACCGGCGAGATCTGGAGCGGCGACGTGCGCGAGATCAGCCTGCCGGGCAGTGAAGGGCGTTTCGGCGTGTTGGCGCAGCATGCGCCGCTGCTGGCGACCTTGCGCGAGGGCATGGTGTCGGTATTTCCGGTCGGGGCGGAGCCGCCGCTGCATGTGTATGTATCGGGCGGGCATGTGGAAGTGCAACCGGGCAAGGTGATCGTGCTGGCCGACCTGGGCCTGCGCAGCGAGAACCTGGACGACGCCCGCGCCCGTGCCGCGCGTGAGGCGGCTGCATCGCCGATGGCCACCGAGATGACCGACCCCGACAACGCCAAGGTGCACGCCGAACTGGCGCTGCAGCGCCTGCAGCAGCTGCGCTCGCTGCCTTTCAAGTAATCCCGCACCCGCCGCAAGGACTCCGCGATGCTCAAGCGACTGCAGGACCTGTTCCGCTACTTCAACGGGGCGGTGCCGTTCCGGCTGGTGCCGGCCCTGATCGCCACGGCGGTGCTGGTCACCCTGTTGCTGCTGCCCTGCCCGGCCGGGCTCACGCCCAAGGCCTGGGGGCTGGTGGCGATCTTCCTGACCACCATCGTGGCGATCATCCTCAAGGTGATGCCGATCGGGCGTCCAAGGGCGCCATCACCGACGCCCTCAGCAGTTTTGCCAGCCCGCTGATCTGGCTGATCGTGGTGGCGATCCTGATCTCGCGCGGCCTGAAGAAGACCGGGTTGGGCAGCCGCATCGGGCTGATGTTCATCGCCCTGCTCGGCAAGCGCACGCTGGGCGTTGGCTATGGCCTGGCGGTGTGCGAGCTGGTGCTGGCGCCGTTCACGCCCAGCAACACCGCCCGCGGCGGCGGCATCGTGCACCCGGTGATGCGCTCGATCGCCAACGCGTTCGATTCGGACCCGGCCAAGGGCACCGAAGGCAAGGTCGGCACCTACCTGGCCCTGGTGAACTACCACGCCAACCCGATCACCTCGGCGATGTTCCTTACCGCCACCGCGCCCAACCCGCTGGTGGTGGACTACGTGGCCAAGGCGACCGGCCAGCAGTTCCACCTGACCTGGACCACCTGGGCGCTGTGCATGCTGGTGCCGGGGCTGGTCTGCCTGCTGCTGATGCCGCTGGTGATCTACCTGTTGTCGCCACCGCAACTGAAGGCCACGCCGAACGCGGTGGACTACGCGCGCGCCGAACTGGCGCGGATGGGCCCGCTGGCGCCGAAGGAGAAGGTGATGATGGGCACCTTCGGCCTGCTGCTGGTGTTGTGGGCGAACGTGCCGGCCATGCTGTTCGGGCCGGCGTGGACGCTGGACCCCACCGTGGTCGCCTTCCTGGGCCTGTTCGTGCTGATCATCACCGGCACCATCGACTGGGACGACGTGCTGTCGGAAAAGAGTGCGTGGGACACGCTGGTGTGGTTTGGCGCGCTGGTGATGATGGCCGAACAGCTCAACAAACTCGGCGTGATCGGCTGGTTCTCCGAGGGCATGAAGGGCGCCATCGTGGCCAGCGGCATGGGCTGGGAAGCCATCGCCGCGGTGCTGGTGCTGGCGTTCGTGTTCTCGCACTACCTGTTCGCCAGTACCACCGCGCACATCAGCGCGATGCTGCTGGCCTTCCTCGGCGTGGGCGCCCTGCTGATTCCGGCCGAGTACGTGGTGCCCTTCATGCTGATGATGACCGCCGGCTCGGCGATCATGATGACGCTCACCCATTACGCCACCGGCACCTCGCCGATCATCTTCGGCAGTGGCTACGTCAGCCTGGGAACGTGGTGGCGCGTCGGGTTCGTGATGTGCGTGTTCGAGCTGGTGGTGTTCGCCGTGGTCGGCGGTGCGTGGTGGAAGGTGCTGGGATACTGGTAGAGCCGACCGTTGGTCGACTGCCGTTCGCCTGATCGTAGATAGACACACGGCGGCAACACGCCGCACGCCGCACACCGCACACCGACGCAGCCGACCAACGGTCGGCTCTACCGGGGAGCAATCGGCTGCGGCGTTTGGTCACGCCGGTGACCGCCTCAACCCAACATATGATGTTGACGATGAGGAAGACCCACACTATGTTGTGTTCATCGGCTCCCCGCTTCCGCCAGGCCCGGTTCCCCGTCATGCCCCCGCAGGCCACCCCGGCCGCCCGGCATGACCGCCCGAACAGCGCCTGGAAGCGAGTGTATTACCCGGACCCTTCCGGGGATGATCCCCCTGCCTCCATGACGCCCGCCCGTTCGTCGCGATGCTCGCATCGCGACGCGACTCCTGCGTACCGCATGGACTGACAATGATCACCGAAGACAGCACCCTTACCCACGCCGCCGCCGCACTGGAATCCACCGTTGCCAGCAGTGGCGATGGCCTGTGGATCAGCAAGGAAGGCGGCAACCGGCGCATGCCGTTCGAGCAGGCCCGCCTGCTGCGCTCGATCCAGGCCGTGCACGCCGAGTTTCCGCAGCTGGACCTGGCCGATTACCAGCGCGCCGTGCTGGCGCTGGTGCATCGGCGCGAACAGCTGAGCGCCAACGAACTGGTGGACCTGCTGATCCGCGAAGCCGAATCGCGTATCGATCTGGTGGCGCCGGACTGGGAGCACTTCGCCGCGCGGCTGTACCTGCGCCGTCTGTACAAGCGCGCCAGCAAGAACCGCTTCTACGACGCCAGCCTCAGATACGGCTCGTACGTGGGGCTGCAGGAAAGCCTGGCCGATCGCAACGTCTACTCGATCGACATCCTGAAGGCGTATTCCAAGGAAGAGCTGGAGGAGGCCGGGGCGATGATCGACCCCGAACGCGACCTGCTGTTTGCGTACAACGGCCTGTACCTGCTGGCCACGCGCTACCTGGCCACCGACCCGTCGCGGGCGGTGTACGAACTGCCGCAGGAGCGCTGGCTCACCATCGCGCTGTACCTGATGCAGAACGAACACCTCAGCGGCGACCGTACCCGCGCGCGGCGCATGCGCCTGGTGCGCGAGGCCTACTGGGCCCTGTCCAACCTGTACATGACCGTGGCCACGCCCACCCTGGCCAATGCCGGCAAGACCGGCGGGCAGCTGTCGTCGTGCTTCATCGACACCGTGGACGACAGCCTGCAGGGCATCTACGACTCCAATACCGACGTGGCCCGCGTGTCCAAGCACGGGGGCGGCGTGGGCGCGTACCTGGGCTACGTGCGCTCGGCCGGGTCGGCGATCCGCGGCGTGGCCAATTCATCCGGCGGCGTGGTGCCGTGGATCAAGCAGCTCAACAACACCGCCGTCAGCGTGGACCAGCTTGGCCAGCGCAAGGGCGCCATCGCGGTGTACCTGGATGTGTGGCACCGCGACATCGAGAGCTTCCTGGACCTGCGCCTGAACAATGGCGACCAGCGCCTGCGCGCGCACGATGTGTTCACCTCGGTGTGCCTGCCCGACCTGTTCATGGAGGCGGTGGAGCGGCGCGGTGACTGGTACCTGTTCGACCCGTACGAAGTGAAGCGGATCAAGGGCTGGTACCTGCAGGACTTCCATGACGAACAACGCGGCCAGGGCAGCTTCCGCGACCGCTACGCCGAGGTGGTGGCCGACGAACGCATCAGCCGCCGCACGATCAAGGCCATCGACCTGTTCAAGCGGATCATGGTCAGCCAGCTGGAGACCGGCAACCCCTTCATGTTCTACCGGGACGAAGTGAACCGGATGAACCCGAACAAGCACGCCGGCAAGGTGTATTCCAGCAACCTGTGCACCGAGATCCTGCAGAACATGAGCCCCACCCGGCTGATGCAGGAGATGATCAGTGGCGACCAGATCGTCACCACCCGCCAGGCCGGCGATTTCGTGGTGTGCAACCTGTCCTCGATCAACCTGGGGCGTGCGGTCACTGCGGCGCCGGACCTGCTGTCCAGCGATGTGCTGGAGCGGCTGGTGCCGATCCAGGTGCGCATGCTCGACAACGTGATCGACCTCAACCAGCTGCCGGTGCCGCAGGCCACCATCACCAACCGCAAGTACCGCGCGATCGGGCTGGGTACGTTCGGCTGGCACCACCTGCTGGCGCTGAAACAGATCGACTGGAACGACACCCAGGCCGAAGACTATGCCGACAGCCTGTACGAGCGCATCAACTACCTGGCCATCCAGGCCAGCATGCGCCTGGCCGAGGAAAAGGGCCGCTACAGCACTTTCGTGGGCAGCGACTGGCAGACCGGCGAGTACTTCCGCGCGCGCCACTACGACAGCCCGGCCTGGCAGGAACTGGCCGCGCAGGTCAGCGTGCACGGGCTGCGCAACGGCTGGCTGCTGGCGGTAGCGCCCAACATGAGCACCGCGCAGATCGCCGGCTCCAGCGCCTCCATCGACCCGGTGTACGGGGCGTTCTACTACGAGGAAAAGAAGGACTTCCGCCGCCCCGTGGCCGCGCCCGGGCTGTCGCTGGACACCTACCCGTACTACGAAAAGGGCGCCTACCGGCTGGACCAGTTCGCCAGCATCCGCCAGAACGCGCGCCGCCAGCGCCACGTGGACCAGTCGATCAGCTTCAACCTGTACGTGCCCAGCACCATCCGCGCCAGCACCCTGCTCGCGCTGCACATGAGCGCCTGGCGTGAAGGCCTGAAAACCACCTACTACGTGCGCTCCAACGACATCGACATCGACGAATGCGAATGGTGTGGTAGCTGACGACCGTTGGTCGTCAACCATGCATACATGCGCAACCCGACAACCAGGACACCCCATGGCAACACCGCTGGAACGCATCAAGATCCTCGAACCGCGCCACCCCAACCGCTCCACCGGCATCATCAACGGCCGCACCAGCGGCATCCTGAACTGGAATGACATCCCCTACCCGTCCTTCTACCGGGCCTACAAGGAGCTCTCGACCAACTTCTGGATCCCCGACGAAGTGGACATGAAGGGCGACGCGCGGGGCTACGGCGAGCTCAATGCGAGCGAAAAGAATGCCTACGATTCGATCATCGGCCTGCTGGCCACGCTCGACTCGCCGCAGACCCGCTTCATCTACAACGTGGCCGAGTACATCACCGACCCAGCCGCGCACGCCAACGCCGCGATCATCGGCCAGCAGGAGGTGATCCACAACGAGAGCTACAGCTACGTACTGGCCTCCATCGCCGGGCTGGCCGACCAGAACCGCGTGTTCGAAATCGCCCGCACGCATCCCACCATCCTGGCGCGCAACCAGCCGATCATGCAGTCCTACGACGACTTCATGCGCGAGAAGACCGCCGAGACCCTGATCCGGTCGCTGATCCAGTCGTCGATCCTGGAAGGCATCAACTTCTATTCCGGCTTCGCGTTTTTCTACAACCTGGTCCGCCAGAACCGCATGACCGGCACCGGCAAGATCATCAGTTTCATCAACCGCGACGAACTGGCCCACACCAAGTTCATCAGCGAACTGATCCGCGCCATCATCGGCGAGAACCAGCAGCTTCAGGGCGACCAGCTCACCGCTTACGTGCACGACGCGTTCGAGCATGCCATCGCGCTGGAAACGCGCTGGACCGGCGAGGTGCTGGACGGCATCGACGGCATCGACGTGGACGAAATGATCCGCTATGTGAAGTATCGCGCCAACAAGATGGCCGGCATGCTCGGCATCGAGAAGCTGTACAGCGACACCAACGTCAACGTGATGCCGTGGATCAAGGCCTACGCCGACAATTTCACCGAGACCAAGACCGACTTCTTCGAAATGCGCAACGCCAGTTACAAGAAGACCAATTCGGACAACGGCTTCGACGACCTGTGAACCGCCCATGCGCATCCTGCTTGCCTATGCATCGCTGAGCGGCAACACGCGCGAGGTGGCGCAGCTGGTCGCGGCGCGCTGCCAGGCCCTGGGCCACCCGCTGCAGCTGCTGGACGTGGACGGCGATACCGCCGCCGCGCTGGCACAGCCACGCGATGCGCTGCTGCTGGGCTGCTGGACCGACAACGCCGGCCGCACCCCGGAGGAGATGAAGGCCTTCGTGGCCACGCTGCGCGACACCGCCGGGCTGCCGCCCGGTGTTGGCGTGGCCGTGTTCGGCACCGGCGAAACGCAATGGGGCCCGGAGTACTACTGCGGCGCCGCGCATCGCCTGGCACGCTTCTTCGGCTCGCCGCACCCGGTGCTGGAGATCGAGCAGATGCCGCACGGGCAGGCCGATACCCACGCCATCCACCAGTGGACCGACACCGTGTTGGCCCGCATCGAGACCTCTCCCCATGCAGATCCTGCACTCCGCCACGCCTGACGCCTATCACGCCGCCCTTCGCGACCATCCCACCGTGCTGGTGGATTTCCACAAGGACAACTGCCCCGGCTGCCGCATGCTGGACATGTCGCTGGCCAGCATCGCCGATTCACCGCGCGCCGCCGGCATCGTGCTGCTCAAAGTCCACCTGGAAACCATCGGCGAAGTGTTCTTCCGCAGCCTGGGCCTGCGTCAGACACCCACCCTGCTGCTGGTCCGTGACGGACACGAAGTGGCGCGGCTGCCCGGTTACCAATCGCCGAAGCAGATCGGCGACGCAATCGCGGCTGCCATGGCAACGTAACCCCCTTGGTAGGGTCGGTTCCCAAACGACCGCCGATAACCGCGCCGCGCACATTGCACGCATGACCCCGGAGCGAGGCCGCGCCTGCAATCACGCAACCGAACCGCATTACAAAAAACAGCCTACGTTCGACGGTCATGTCGCCACCGAACGGAGACCCGCCACGTGCAGTCGACCAAGGTTCGACCCTACCAGCACACGATACCGCGCAAAGTTTCAATGTCAGCCCGGCCATCCCCGGTAGGGTCGGTTCCCAAACGACCGCCGATAACCGCGCCGCGCACATTGCACGCATCACCCAAAAACGAAGCCGCGCCCGCGATCACGCAACCGAACCGCGTGCAAACACCGGCCTGCGTTCGAACGTCATGTCGCCGTTGAACGGTGACCCACCACGTGCAGTCGACCAAGGTTCGACCCTACCAGCCGCCGGGTTCAACAATCTCGCCGGTAGGGTCGGTTCCCAAACGACCGCCGATAACCGTGCCACGCACATTGCACGCATGACCCAAAAACGGAGCCAGCGCCCGCAATCACCCCACCCGACGGCCCAGCAACCCCCGCCGCTTGAACCACCATTCCAACGGCAACGTCACCAGCGGCGGAACCGCAGCCAGCAACGCCAGCCCTGCCGCCCACCACGGCCAGCGCAGCCGCACCGCGGCCAGCACCGTCACCACCACGTACGCCATGAAGGCGAACCCGTGCACCGGTCCGAACACGCGCACGCCGATCGGGGTGGGATCGGCGGCGTGGTACTTGAAGTACATGCCGATCAACAGGCCGGCCCAAGTGAGCGCTTCAATGAAGGCAACAGTGGCGAAGACACGACCCATGGGGGTTGTCGGGGGAGTGGCGTTCAAATCAGGCTCGGCACGCAGGCATCAGGAGCGCCATGATAGCCGCGAACTGCGAATGCGACCCGTTTGCAGCCGTTCATCACACACAAAAGGGGTGCGCACGACCGCGCACGCCTCCCGGATTCAGACGAACATACCGCCCGACGCTTCCACCCGCTGCGCATTGATCCAGGCCGTCGACGGCGACAACAGTGCCGCGGCCACCGGTCCGATGTCATCGGGCTGACCGGCGCGCCCCAGTGCAGTGATCGAGGCCACCATGCCGTTGACGTGCTCGTCGTCGCGCACGCGGCCGCCGCCGAAATCGGTGGCGATCGCGCCCGGCGCCAGCGTGTTGGCGCTGATCCCGCGCGCGCCCAGTTCCTTGGCCAGGTACCGGGTGAACACTTCGATACCGCCCTTCATCATCGCGTAGGCCGAACTGCCCGGCAGCGAGAAGCGCGCCAGCCCGCTGGACACGTTGAGGATGCGCCCGCCATCGGCGATCAGTGGCAGCAGCGCCTGGGTGAGGAAGTACGGCCCCTTCAGGTGCACCGCTACGGCGTGGTCGAACTGCGCGGGCGTGGTCTCGGCGATGCTGGCGTACAGGCCTTCGCCGGCGTTGTTGAGCAGGCCCTGCAGCTGCGTGGCGCCCCAGCCCTGCAGGGTGTCGCGCAACTGGTCGGCGAACGCGGCGAAGCTGCCACTGTCGGCGACATCCAGCGGCAATGCCGCGGCGCGGCGGCCGAGCGCTTCGATCTGGGCGACCACCTGCCGGGCGGCGTCGGCCTGGCTGCGGTAGGTGATCACGATATCGGCGCCATCGGCGGCCAGCGCGAGCGCGGCGTTGCGGCCCAGCCCGCGGCTGCCGCCAGTGACCAGGACGATACGGGGGGAGCTGCTCATGTCGTTTCTCCAGCGGTAGGGTGTGGACACAGACTATTGATCTTGCGTGAGCGCATAAACCGCGCGATCCTGATTTGACTGTTCACCAATGACGAACAATCCATGGATCGCCTGGACCAACTGCGCAGCTTCCTGCGCGTCGCCGAACTCGGCTCGTTCACCGGCGCTGCCGACAGCCTGGGCCTGCCCAAGGCCAGCGTGTCGCTGGCCGTGCAGCGGTTGGAGGCGGAGGTGGGCGTGCAGCTGCTGCACCGGACCACCCGCCGGGTGCGGCTGAGCGCCGACGGCCTGCAGTTCCAGCAGCGCGCCCGCGACCTGCTGGACGACATGGAAGAGCTGCAGGGCATGTTCCGCCGCGACACCAGCCAGCTCAAGGGCCGGCTGCGGGTGGACATGTCCAGCGGACTGGCCCGCCAGCTGGTGATCCCGCACCTGCCCGGCTTTCTGGCCCGGCACCCAGGACTGGAGATGGAGCTGAGCGGCACCGACCGCCGCGTGGATCTGGTGCGCGAAGGCTTCGACTGCGTGCTGCGGGTGGGCAGCCTGGACGACAACACGCTGGTGGCACGCCCGCTGGGTGCCATGCAGATCGTCAACTGCGCCAGCCCGGCCTACCTGGCCACGCGCGGCACGCCGCGTACGCTGGCCGACCTGCACGCGCATGCCTTGATCCATTACGTGGGCACGCTGGGTCAGCGTTCGCCGGGCTTCGAATACCCCGATGACGCGGGCGGCTATCGCAGCCTGCCGATGCGCGGCGCGATCACCGTCAACAGTGGCGAGGGGTACACCGCGGCCGCCCTTGCCGGGCTGGGCATCATCCAGGTGCCGCGGCTGGGGGTGCGCCAGGCATTGGCCGCCGGCACCCTGGTGGAAGTGCTGCCCACGCTTGCCGCCGAACCGATGCCGGTGACGTTGTTGTACGCGCAACGCCGCCACCTGCCCCACCGGGTGACCGCGTTCATGGACTGGGTGGCCGGGGTGATCCAGCCGGAACTGCTGCGGGCGGACTGACGCCACCGGAAACACCGTGCACAATCACGCCGCCATATGTGCATGATCCTGCAACGCAAGTGCATGGTGATGTATATTCACCCTTCCGGCTGGGTGATTTCCTGCGTGATCTTGCGTGGTTTCTCCCATTTTCTCCCGAACGCCCAGAGCACCGTGCCATGCACCCCGAAGCCCTCCCCGGCGAACGCCAACAGACCATCCTGCAGCTGCTGCGCGAGCAGGGGCGCGTGTTCTCCGCCCAGCTTGCGTTGCAGATGGGCGTCTCCGAAGACTCGATCCGGCGCGACCTGCGCGATCTGGCCAGCCAGGGCCTGTGCCGCAAGGTGTACGGCGGCGCGCTGCCGGCGGCCCCGGAATTTCCGCCACTGGCCGACCGCCACGCCCTGCAGCGCGAACAGAAGCAGGCACTCGCCCGTGCAGCGGCCCTGCATGTGCGCCCGGGTGAGCAGGTGCTGCTGGATGCCGGTTCCACCAATAGTGCGATCGCCGCCTGCCTGCCCGACAACCAGGGCCTGCGGGTGATCACCAACGCCCCGGACATCGCGCTGCTGCTGATGGCGCGCAGCGGGTTCGATGTCACGCTGATCGGCGGCCGGCTGGATCCGCGGATCGGTGCGGCCGTCGGCGCGCAGGCGCTGGAAGCCATCGCCGCGTTGCGGGTGGATGTGTGCTTCATCGGCACCTGCGCGGTGGATGCCGAGGCCGGGCTGTGGGCCGTGGATGGCGAGGAGGCCGCGCTCAAGCGGGCGATGCTCGCCGCCAGCAGCCGCTGCGTGGTGGTGGCCAGCAACGAAAAGCTGGGCGCGCAGGCATCGCACCGGATCGGCACGGTTGAACGGATCGACGTGCTGGTACTGGAGGCCGATGCCCCGCCGGCGCAGGCCGAGGCGTTCGCGCGCCGTGGCGTCGACATCCACCACGCCGATGCGGAGTGAGCCCGATATGTCCACGCTGACCCACACGTCCCTGGCCGGTACCCGCGTCGAACAACACGCCACCCGCGCCGCCTTCTTCCTGCCCGGCTTCGCCACCGCGGCCTGGGCGCCGCTGGTGCCGTTCGCCAAGACCCGCACCGGGCTGGATGAGGGCTCGCTGGGCCTGGTGCTGCTGTGCCTGGGCGCCGGTTCCCTGCTGGCGATGCCGCTGGCCGGCATCTTCGCCGCCCGCCACGGGTGCCGCGCGGTAATGATCGGCACGCTGCTGCTGGTGATCGCCAGCCTGCCTCTGCTGGCCATCGCGCCATCGCCGTGGACGCTGGGCCTGGCCCTGTTCGTGTTCGGCGCCGGGGTGGGCGCGTGCGACTGCACGATGAACATCCAGGCGGTCATGGTCGAGCGTGACAGCGGGCGGCCGATGATGTCCGGTTTCCACGCCTTCTACAGCATCGGTGGCGCGGTGGGTGCCGCGGCGATGACCGCCCTGTTGGCGCTGCACCTGCCGCCGTGGCTGGTCTGCCTGCTGGCGGCGGCGGTGATGGCCGCGCTGTTGGCCTTCTCGCTGCCGTACTGGCGGCGCGACAAGGCGCCCGCTGGTGCGCCGGTGTTCGCCGTGCCGCACGGCGTGGTGCTGGGCATCGGCGTGCTGTGTTTCGTGGCCTTCCTGGCCGAGGGCGCCATGCTCGACTGGAGCGCGGTGTTCCTGCACGAGGTCCAGCACGTGCCGCCGTCGCATGCTGGCCTGGGCTTCATGACCGTTGCCATCGCCATGACGGTGACCCGTCTGGTCGGTGACGGTGTGGTGGCCGCGCTGGGGCGGCACCGGGCGATCCTGCTTGGCAGCCTGGTGGCGGCCGGCGGTTTCGCACTGGTCACCTTTGCCACGTTGCTGCCCCTGGCCTTGCTGGGTTACGCGCTGATCGGGCTGGGCTGCGCCAACACGGTGCCGGCGTTGTTCTCGATGGCCGGCAACCAGAAGGCGATGCCGGAGAGCCTGGCAATTCCGGCGATCACCACGCTGGGCTACGCCGGCGTGCTGGCCGGCCCGGCGTTCATCGGGTTCGTGGCGCAGGCCAGCAGCCTGGTGTTCGCCTTCTGCCTGGTGGCCATTGCACTGGCGGGCATCGGGGTGGCGGCACGCTGGGTGCGGGCCTGAGTCGCGCCTGCAGCACGACCGGCGCAGCGCGGGCGGTACCATCGTGGTACCGCCTACCGGGTCCGCGCCATGAGCACCCTGCCCTTCGATCCCCGCCCGCGCCGCGCCGCCTTCCGCGCCCTGCATGAGGACGGCTGTTTCGTGTTGCCCAACCCCTGGGACGTGGGCAGTGCGCGCTACCTGCACGGGCTCGGGTTTGCCGCGCTGGCCAGCACCAGTTCCGGTGTGGCATGGAGCCAGGGCAAGCCGGACGGCCAGCTCTCACTGGATGAGACGCTGGTCCACCTGCGCGACCTGGCCGCTGCCACGCCGCTGCCGGTGAATGCGGATTTCGGCGATGGCTTCGGCACGGATCCCACCGCGGTGGAGCGCGCCGTGGAGCAGGCCATCGCCACCGGCGTGGCCGGACTATCCATTGAAGACGCCCGTGGCGATGCCGCCGCGCCGCTGCGACCACTCGACGAGGCGGTGGCGCGGATGCGCGCTGCACGGGCCGCCATCGACCGCAGTGGCGAAGACGTGCTGCTGATTGGCCGGGCCGAGAACTTCTTTGTCGGCCGCCCGGACCTGGACGATGCCATTGCCCGGCTGCGCGCCTACGCCGCAGCCGGCGCCGACTGCCTGTACGCGCCGGGCATCAGCACGCGCGCGCAGATCGAGGCGGTGGTTGCCGCCGTCGCCCCCAAACCGGTGAACCTGCTGGTGGGCAGCGCCGTGCCGTTCACCCTGCAGGATATCGCCGCCATGGGCGTGCGCCGGGTCAGCGTGGGTGGCGCCATGGCGCGCAGTGCGTGGGGCGGGATGATGCGGGCCTCGACGCTGCTGGCCAACGAAGGCCGTTTCGATGGCTTCGCCGATGCCGCGTCGGGTGCGGCACTGAACGAGCTGTTCCGTTGAGCACCCTCAGTGGCTGGACAGTACCACCACCGCGCCGGTGACCAGCGCGATGCCGACCCAGCCGATCGGACGCAGGCGGTTGCCGAACAGCACCCGGCCGCAGAGCGCCGTGCCGATCACGCCGATCGCGCCCCACATCGCATAGGCGGTGGCCAGGTCCATGCTCTTGACGGCCTGGCCGAGCAGCGCGAACGCCACCCACACCATCAGGATGGCCGCGATGCCCCAGCCCGGCTTACGGAAGCCGTCGGACTTGGCGACCATCATGTTGGCGGCGATGTCGATCAGCGCCGAGCAGGTCACGAATAGGAAGGCGGTGAGGTTCATGCCGTGTGCTCCTCGCCCAGGGTGACGCAGACGATGCCGGCCGCCGCCATCAGCAGGCCGATCACCTGCTGCACCGACAGGCTGTCCTTGAACACGAACAGGCCGACCAGGGTCAGCAGGGTCAGGCCCAGGCCTTCCCACACCGCATAGGCGACACCGACCGCGATGCCCCGCACCGACAGCGCGAGGAAGTAATACGAGATGGCCAATGCCACGGCCATGACCGCATACCCGAGGTAGCCGCCGTGGCGGGCGGCGTCGGCCATGAACGCGGTGCCGACCACTTCGGCGACGATCGCCACGGTCAGGCAGGCCCAGGCGATCAGGCCGCCACGGGCACGGGGTTGGGAATGCACCTGTGTGTGCATGGGAAACTCCTTGAGGGTGATCCGGCGGGGCGTAGGCACCGACCGTCGGTCGGTACGGGCAATTGAGACGCTCGCACTCCGCCGATGTCTTCATTATCATCGACGTTTCCATCACACCAAAGATGGAATCCATCGACAAAGGCGATACATCCATGCGCTACGGCCCGGAATCCCTGCACGCCTTTGTTGAAGCGGCCGCGCTCGGCTCGTTCTCCGCCGCGGCTCGCCGCCTGAAAAAGACCCAATCGACCATCAGCACGGCCGTTGCCACGCTGGAGGCCGATCTGGGCCTCACCCTGTTCGACCGCAGCGGCCGCTACCCGGTGCTCACCGACGACGGGCGCAAGGTGCTCGGTCACGTGCAGGAGATTCTTGCCGCCGCCGAACGCCTGGAACAGCTGAGCATCCGCCTGGGCGACGCGGTGGAGCCGCGGCTGACCGTGGTGTTTTCCGACATCTACCAGCTCAACCCCGACCACCACCTTCTGCAGCGTTTCGAACAGCGCTTTCCGGACATTGAACTGGAATGGCTGGATGCCGAAGGCAGCGACGTGCTCGATGTGGTGCAACGGGGTCGCGCGCATCTGGGACTGGTGCCGCAGCAGGCGCAGTACCCGCCCGACCTGACTGTCCGTGCGCTGCCGCTGCGCGCGGAAATGGCGGTGTTCGTGGCGCGGCAGCATGCGCTGGCGCAGATCGATGCCGCGGACGAGTCCCACCTGGCGGGCCATCGCCGGATCTGCCTGAGCGGTGACGATCAGCGCAGCGGCCCGGCCCGGGGGCGCAGCTGGTCGGCGTCGGATTACCTGATGGTGCTGGAGATGGCCGAAGACGGCTTCGGCTGGGCCGAACTGCCGCGCACCCTGGTAGCGCGGTACGGACGCGGGCAGCTGGTGGAACTGGCCCTGCCCGGCTGGCCGAAGCTGGTGGCGTGCGACGCGGTGTGGCGCAAGGGCGAGACCCTGGGCCCAGCCGCACTGTGGCTGCTCGACGAATTCCTGCACCGCACCCCGTAGAGCGGGGCTCTGCCCCGCTGCGCTTCGCGCTGAAAGGCAGCCGGGCAGAGCCCGGCGCTACGGCAATTCGTTCAACGCATCCCGCGTAGAGCGGGGCTCTGCCCCGCTGCTCTTGGCGCTGAAAGGCAGCCGGGCAGAGCCCGGCGCTACGGGGCAATTCTTCAACGCATCCCGCGTAGAGCGGGGCTGTGCCCCGCTGCCTTTCCGCCGGATTCTGCGCTTGCCGGGCAGAGCCCGGCACTACGTGGCGCTGGGATCGCCTGGAGCCGGCCAGCGGCCGGCACTACCTGTGGGCGAGCGCGTAGTCGATGGCGGCGCAGATCGCGGCTACCTGCGCATCGTTGCACTGCTGCGGGGTGGCGCGCGGGCTGTCCGGGTAGACCTCGGTGGTGGTGGTGTAGGTCGCGCCGGTGATGCTGGCGCACAGGCCCAGCTTCTTCAGCGGGTACTCGATCACGCCCGGGGCCACCACCGGCGAGCCGATGATCTCGCCCTTGTCATCGGCCGGGGCGATGTGGGTCACCTGCTCCACCGCTGCGTTCACCGCCGTCTGGAACGCGGGCTGCGGATTCTCGCTGTCGTCCACCAGGTAGAAGCCGTCGGGAATCAGCCCCGGTTCGAACGGCTTGCCATCGCGCGCGGCCAGCGCGGGACGGAACTCGGTTTCGTCGCTGTCGGTGGTTTCATGCAGGTCGATGTGCATCACCATGCCGGCGCGCAGCGGTGCCACCAGCGCCATCAGCGCCGCCGATTCCTGCGCCGGGCTGTTGGCCACGAAGGAGCGGTTGGGGTCGATCGCATCGGCGTTCCAGCGCTGCACGCGCTCGTAGCCCCACGGGCTCACACACGGCGCCACCAGCACGTTCGCGCGGCCGGCATAGTCCTTGGCACGCGTGGCCAGGAACTGCAGTGCGCCCTGCACGCCACTGGTTTCGTAGCCGTGCACGCCGCCGGTGACCAGCACGCTGGGAAGCGCCGGATTCCAGTTGCGGCTGCGCACGGCAAACAACGGGTACGCGTCCGGGGCGTAGTCCAGCGTGCCGTACTGCTCCACGTCGAAGTCCGCGCGCAAGGCGTCCACCGCCGGCACCACGTCGTCGGCATAGCGACGCTGCGGCACTTGCAGGGCACGCCACTGCGCCTTTTCCGCCGCGCCCCAGGGCTGGCCAGGGGTGCCGATGGGATGGAAGCGGGCGTCGGTCATGGCGTACTCGTCTGTGCAGTGGATCGGGACGCCGATTTTACCATCGCGGCCCGGGCCGCCTGTGCCACATCAGGCGGGCAGCTGCTGCAGTGCCGCGTCGATGGGCTGCTCACCTTCGGTGAGTTCGATGATGCGGTGCGTGAGCTGCGGGCGTTCGACCAATGCCACCAGCGTCGCGGCGACATCCGCCCGCGGCACCTCACCGTAGGTAATGGCCAGCCCGGCCTGGACGCGTCCACGGCCGGCCGCATCGGTGAGCGTACCGGGGCGCAGGATCACCCAATCCAGGTCGCTGGCGGCCAGGTACACGTCGGCGCGCTTCTTGACCGCCATGTAGTTCTCGAAGCCATCGCCCATCGCCTTGCCTCGCCCGGCCTCGGGAAATGCCGAGACCAGCAGGAAGCGTTTGATGCCCGCGTGCCGGGCGGCCTGCACGGCCAGCTCCAGCCCGGCACCGTCGATGGCGTTGGTCAGTTCGATGCTTGCCCCGCCCGCCCCTGCACTGAACACAACCACCTCGCTGCCGGCCATCTGTGCCGCCAGCGCCTGCGCATCGGTGTGGGTCAGATCGCCCTGCACCGGTGTGCCGCCCAGCGCGGCCAACGCGTCGGCCTGCTCCGGGCGACGATGCAGCGCCACCGCGCGGTGGCCGCGCGTGGCCAGTTGTTCGACCAGATGGCGGCCGACCTTGCCGGCAGCGCCGATGATGAAAACCTGGGCCATGCTGTTCTCCTGATACGTACCAGCACCCAGCGTAGCCACCGCGGCGTGACCATGCCGTGGCGCTTATGCCAGCGCAATCCAGCCGCGGAATCCCAGACCCTGGTAGAAGCTCTCGACGCGGCTGAAACCGGCCTCGCGCAGCAGTGCCTCGTCCTGCGCCGGCGACAGGATATGCACGTGCTCGGCCACGGCGGCACGCCCGTGTTCGGCCTGCTCCGGCGCGATGCCGGAGGACACCGCGAAGTCGGCGTAGCGTTGCAGCCAGCGCGCACGCGCGCCGTCGTGCTGGTCGAAGCTCATGTGCGCTACCACCAGCGGCGCGCCCGGGCGCAACCGCCGATGCAGCGCCGCCAGGGTCGGCACGCGTTCGTGCAGCGGCACGAAATGCAGGGTGAGCAGGCAGGCGGCGGCATCGAACGGCCCGTCAGGCGCCACGTCGATGTAGCCGTGGTGCAGGTGCGCGCGATGCGCATCCTCGCCCATCGTGCGCGCCGCCAGCGCCAACATCGCGTCCGACGGATCCACACCGTCGAAACGCCAGTGCGGCTGCGCCTGCGCGAAGGTGCGCAGCTCCAGGCCGCCGCCGGCGCCCAACACCAGCACGCGTGCATCGGCCGGCGCGGATTCGGCCAGCAGCTGCGTGCACATCCGCTGCAGATCGGCGAACCCCGGCACCAGCCGGGGTGGGCGTTCTGCGTAGCGGGCCACGGCATCGGGGTCGGCGTAGGCATCCATCGGGCGCACCTTATTTCATGTAACTGGTGTAGTTACATTAATGCCCGTGGCGTGCGATGTCACCCGCCGTTGTACTGGGCCTCACTGACCTGCTCCAGCCAGGTCACCGGCGAGCCATCGACCGCTTCGGCGATGGCGATATGGGTCATGGCCACCGTCGCCTTGGCGCCGTGCCAGTGCTTCACCCCCGGCGCGATCCAGACAACGTCGCCGGGGCGGATTTCCTGCACCGGCTTGCCCCACTCCTGCACGCTGCCCACCCCGGCGGTCACGATCAGGGTCTGGCCGAGCGGATGGGTGTGCCAGGCCGTGCGCGCGCCGGGCTCGAAGGTCACAGTGGCACCGCCCACCCGGGCCGGTGCGGCGCGCTGGAACGGCGCATCGATGCGCACCGTGCCGGTGAAATAGTCGGCCGGACCGGCCGCCGATGGGGTGCTGCCGGCGCGGGCGATCTGGATCGGGGCCGGGTCGGCCGGTGCGGTGGCGGCCACCATCGACAGCAGCGTGCTGCTCAACAGGTTCATGCGGAACTCCTCGACGTGGAAAACGGACCGCCCCACTCTAGTCCCTACCGCCCCCGCTACTGCCTGCCCCATCCCGCATGCAGCGATGAACATCGCTCATCAATCACCACCCGATGACGTCTTGTGCTCACCAGTGACCCGGACGCATCATGCCCAGGCATGAATCGCATGCGTGCCGGACGCCGCCGATGGCCCGCGAGAATTTCAACGACCTGCAGGTGTTCGTCGCCGTGGCCCGCGAGCGCAGCTTCACCCGCGCCGCCGCGCAGCTCGGCGTCTCGCAGTCCGCGCTGAGCCACACCGTGCGGGGCCTGGAGGAGCGCCTCGGGGTGCGCCTGCTCACCCGCACCACCCGCAGCGTGTCGATGACCGAGGCCGGTGAACGCCTGTACGACACCGTGGCCCCGCGCATGCAGGAGATCGAGGCCGAGCTGGTGGCCATCAGCGACTACCGCGACCATCCCGCCGGTACCATCCGCATCACCACCGCCGAACACGCGGCCAACAGCATCGTCTGGCCACGCCTGAGCGCGATACTGCCGGCCTACCCCGACCTGCGCGTGGAGCTCACCGTCGACTACGGCCTGGCCGACATCGTGGCGCAGCGGTATGACATCGGCATCCGCCTGGGCGGACGCGTGGCCAACGACATGATCGCCGTACCGATCAGCGGCCCGCAGCGCATGGCGATCGTGGCCAGCCCGGCCTATTTCGTCCATCACGTCGCGCCCCAAGCACCGGCGGATCTGGCCGCGCACAACTGCATCGGGCTGCGCCTGCCTACCCACGGCGGACTGATGGTGTGGGACCTGCAGAAAGACGGCCAGGAGGCCAACGTGCGCGTGGACGGGCAATGGACGTTCAACGGCAGCAGCGCCATGTTGCGCGCCACCCTGGCCGGCGCCGGCCTGGCCTACCTGCCCGAAGACATGGTGCTGGAACACGTCCAGGCGGGTCGCCTGCGCCGCGTCATGGACGACTGGTGCGACGTGTTCGACGGTTATTACGCCTACTACCCCAGCCGCCGCCAATCCTCCAGCGCGATGCGCGTGGTGATAGAAGCGTTACGCGCAGCCCGGTAGAGCCGACCGTTGGTCGGCTGCCGCAATGCGGGTATGAGCGACCGTTGGTCGGCTGTCGCAATCCCGGTAGAGCCGACCGTTGGTCGGCTGTCGCGGTGCCCGATCTGGAGCAGCCGACCAACGGTCGGCTCTACCTCAGGGGCGCAGCAGCACCTTGCCATTGCGGCCCGGTTCCAGGCTCGCAGCGGCAGCAGCCGCCACCTCGTCCAGCCCGAACACACCATCCACCGGCAGGCTCAGCCCACCGCGTGCGGCCAGCTGCAGCAGCTCACCCACCAGCCGGCGCTTGTCGTCCGGAGCCATGGCCTGGCTCACCTTGCTACCCCAGAACCCCTTCACCGTGGCCTGCTTGAAGATCACGTCGCCCGAGTTGAGCTGCATCGGTTCGCCGGTCATCGAGCCGAACGACACCAGCGTGCCGCCGTCACCCAACAGGGTCATCAGCTCGCTGCTGGCGCGCCCGCCCACCGAGTCGACCGCCGCAGCGATCGAGCCGCCGGCCAGCCGCGTCTGCACCTGCGCCATCCAATCCGACTGCGCGGTGGAAATCGTGTTGTCGATGCCCAGCGCCTCCATTTCCGCCACGCCGGCATCGCGCCGCACCAGGTTCACGCAGTGCACGCCGCGGGCCTTGGACAGCATCGCCAGCGCCTTGCCGACCGCGCCATTGGCCGCGTTCTGCAGGATCCACTGACCCTCGCGCACCTGCAGGAACTCCAGCAGCATCAGCGCGCTCAGCGGCATCGCGATCAGCTGCGCCGCGGTTTCATCGTCGATCGCATCCGGCATCGGAATGACCATCTTCGCCGGTGCGATGAAGTGCTCGGCCCAGGTGCCATGCACCGACGCGGCGCTCACCCGCTGACCCACCGCCAGGCCTTGAACGCCCTCGCCCAGCGCGTCGATCACGCCGGTTGCTTCACTGCCGCCAACCGCCGGCAGCGTGGGCTTGTAGCCGTACTTGCCGCGCACGGTCCACAGGTCATGGTTGTGGATGGGGGCCAGCACGGTGCGGATACGCACCTCGCCCGCGCCCGGCTGCGGGGTGGGTACGTCACCCCCGTGCAGCACGATGGTGGGATCGCCAAAGGTGTCATGCAATGCAGCGCGCATGGAAGTCTCCTGTTGCCAGTTCAATGGGGGATTGCCGGGCAGCACCCGGCCTTGCACGGGCACACACGGTGCCCGGAGACGCGTGACCTCAACGTCGATGGCGGTGCGCGGCCACGACCGGCACGGTCGGATGGCGCCACGCCCGCGTGCGCAGCAGCAACGTCTGCAGCACCAGCAGCGCGGCAACCGCCAGCGCCAGCACCGACACGGTATCGGCACCGGGCAGGCGCCAGCCCGACTGCTTCACGTACACACCGACCAGCGCCCAGACCACGGCCGCCGGATAGGCGAAATGCCCGCGCAGGCGCTGGTTCATCGCCCAGGCCAGCACCGTGGCCAGGGCCAGCAGCACCACGCTCCAGCCGAACATGTCGGCGGTCGGCAGCCACTGGTAGGCCACGATCACCTGGGCCGTGTTGAGGAAGGCGGCCATCGTCAGCCAGCCGGCATGCAGCGCCAGCGGATACGCCGCCCAGGCGCGCTGGCCGCCGGTGGCATCGGTGGGGGCAGCGCGCACGGCGGCCACCAACAGGCACACTAGCGCGGCCCAGATGATCGCCAGCGCGGGCAGGAACCACTCATTGGAAAACACCGGCATCCACGCGGCCGTCAGCGCGAAGCCCGCCGCCGCCCAGCCGCGCACGCCGGGCAGGTCCGGGCGGCGCCGGCGCAGCTGCCACAGCCCGAAGATCACGTCCCACAGGAAGATCACGCCCCAGATCGCAAACGCGTAGCCCGCGGCCACCAACAGGGTCGGATAGCGGTCGGAAATCGCGCCATTGGTCGGGCCGAATGCGCCGGATTGCGAGAACCACGACACCACCGGCATGGCCAATGCGGCCAACAACACGATCCAACGCATGCATCCACTCCAACTCAAAGAGCGCTGACGATACGCGGTTACCGGTTAAGGCGGTGGCATGGCCCCGATGATCGGGCACACCGGTGCAATCGCGAGGGGGCGTGCCAGCGCTTTACTGGCGCCGCCCGGCGTTTCGCCGCGGCCCCCACTGGACCGATCCGATGTCGTCATTTCTTCCCGATCGCCCTGGCGATCCCACCCGGCGGCAGTTCCTAGCCACCGGCATGGCCGTGTCGGCCGCGTTGATGCTGCCTGCGTTGCCAAGCCAGGCGTTTGCCTCGGGGCCTGCTGTGTCCCACCCCTACCCCCACCCCACCGGAGATACCCAGATGAGCAGCTACCACACCGTCAAAGACGGTACCCGCATCTTCTACAAGGACTGGGGCCACGGCCAGCCGGTCGTGTTCGCCCATGGTTGGCCGCTCAGCAGCGACGCCTGGGACCCGCAGATGCTGTTCATGGGCCAGCACGGTTACCGCGTGATCGCGCATGACCGTCGCAGCCATGGTCGTTCCACGCAGACGTGGGACGGCAACACCATGGACACCTACGCTGACGACCTGGCCTCGCTGATCGAGGCGCTGGACCTGAAAGAGGTCATTCTGGTGGGCCACTCCACCGGCGGCGGCGAGATCGCCCATTATATCGGCCGCCACGGCAGCAAGCGCGTGGCCAAGGCCGTGCTGGTGGGTGCGGTGCCGCCGCAGATGGTGGTGAGCGCCACCAATCCGGGCGGCCTGCCGATGAGCGTGTTCGATGGCATCCGCGCCGGGGTGGCCGCCGACCGCTCGCAGTTCTACCAGGACCTGACCACGCCGTTCTTCGGTGCCAACCGTGACGGCCACAAGGTCAGCCAGGGGATGCGCGACGCGTTCTGGCTGCAGGGCATGCAGGGCGGGCACAAGGGGCAGTACGACTGCATCCGCGAGTTCTCCGAGGTGGACTACACGCAGGATCTGAAGAAGATCGACGTGCCGACGCTGGTGGTGCATGGCGATGACGACCAGATCGTGCCGATCGATGCGTCGGGCCGGCTGTCGGCGAAGATCGTGGCCAATGCCACGTTGAAGGTGTACCCGGGCGCGCCGCATGGCCTGACCGTGACCCATGCCGATCAGTTCAACCAGGACCTGCTGGCCTTCGCCAAGGCCTGACCCAACGCCGCGATCGCCACGCGGGGCGCCGGGTTCTGCCCGGCGCCTTTTTTTGTTTTCCTCCCAAGCAGAAACGTGCCACGACGCTTTCCAGGCGCAGCCGGCGGCGGGTCGAGCGCTGGGCCCCCATGCCCTTTCCGGCGAATGTCGCCCGGCGTCGGCCTGCGGCCGCCACCTCCTCCTTTATTTCGCCTCCAAGGGC